>JAHFDX010000435.1 GCA_023248785.1 Myxococcales bacterium | reverse complement strand
GGGGGGGCGTGACCGTCACCACGTCCCTCAGATCGAAGCGTCTCACCCTCCCCCACGGAACACACTTCGTTCCCAATGGAAAGAAGATTTAGATGCGCTGACCGTGGTGTACCCATCAGTGGGATTCCGGCGTCTTCACTTTCGTGACAGCTCCACGTTCGCACTAACCAACACGATGAAGGTTCAATCTGACAGAGTGGAGATCCACGTCGACGACGATGGCGGTAATGGCGTGCCGCTCGTGCTCATCATGGGCATCGGCGCGCAGCTTGTTCTCTGGCCTGGAGGGTTTTGCGCGTTGCTGCGTATACGCGGCTTTCGCGTCGTGCGAATGGACAATCGTGACGCGGGCGAGTCGTCCTATCTTTCGCAGCTGCAGCTACCGATGCCTGATCCAAGAACGACTCTGGCTCGCAGAGCTTTCGGGTTGAAGATCGACGCGCCCTACACACTGTCACACATGGCGCGCGATGTTCGATCTGTGCTCGACGCGAATCCGAATCCCGGTTGGTGTTGGGACGCGAAGATGAACGTGATGGCCGAGCGGGCGGGCCTCTCGTATCCGGAGCTTCTCGGCGCGATTCTTGACTCCGCGCGCAGGCGGCTCGCCGCGAGCCTGTAGAATCGGCGCCATAGAGATCAAATCGATCGGGGCCCGATCCAACCCTATTTTCAGAGTCGGCCTTGACCAAACTGCGCCTGAGGGTCATATCCCGCCGTACAGCCATTGGGGGGCCAATGTAGGCCCCTTCATTACGCAGCGCCAAACTCCAATATTTTTGGATATTTACGAGGTTATTGCGATGAAGTTCATCACCATTTTTTCAATCTCTACGATGGCGATTTTCGCAGCAGGGTGCAGCGGAGCCAACGTGGTCGCGGAGCAAGTCGACGGCGACGACGTGAGTACCGAGGAGGCGATGAAGGCGTCCGTCAAGGCCGGCACGTTCAAGCTTTATAACGAGCCACGGCACACGCCGAACGTGGGTTGCGATCTCTATACGCAGCTCGAGTTGAAGGCGAACCACTACTCGACCGCGACACTCGAAGAGCACGTGGGAGGCCTATGCGAAATCGCCGCCGTGCCCAACTCCCGCACCTACCGCCTCCGTCTCGATGGGACGAACTGCGGTTCGCGCATCTACAAAGGCAGCATCACGAGGACCGGTAATAAGTACGCGATTACCATCACGGACAATCGTTCGCGCCTCTGCGAGGACCCAATCCCGGCGAACGTCGTCGTCGAAGAGACCAGGAACGGCGTGACATCGAAGAAGTACAGCTACGACGGCGCACCGTTGTCCACGTCAGCTGTGTGGCCGAGCGACGCAACGAAACTTGTAGCGCAGAGCGGCGGCGGATTCTTCCGCCCAGGACCGCAAGGATCCGAGTGCAGCCCGAGTCAGTCCAAGTACACGTTGGACGTCGCGAACAAGAAGGTTGTTTGGGAAGTTTGCGACGTGAATGACGGAAGCAAGCCGTACAAGAAGAAGGCCGGCACAACGGTTCTGTCGAGCAGCAAGCTCGCGACGCTCGAAAAGGCAGCACGAAGTGTCGAAGTTACGGATGATACCGTCTGCGGCGCAGACAAGCCCTTCATGACAATCACAGTGAGCTCAGCCTCGCAGGGCACCGTGAAGTACACGGACTCATTTTACTCCTGCCAAGGAGAGGGGCCGTACGTAGACAACATCAGCACCGTCTTCACGGCGTTGCGCGATGTGACGGGCAACTAATTCGTCCAAGTCAATCTATGCCCGTCCGCAGTCTCTCGCGGGCGGGCTTTCGCATGTCGTTACGCGCCCCTTTCGGACTATGGCGGCGTCATGACGTACATCGTGACACCGGAGCGGCTGGAGCGTTGGGTTCCGCGGTTGCTCGCCATCTCGCTCAATCAGCGCGAACACCAACCGGCACCTTTTCACTTTTTGATCTCCCCGAAGCGCGCCCTTCGATGGATGTGCGCGCAAGTGATTTAGGTCGTCCCTCGTTGGTACGCGGCCTTGATCTTGTGTGCGCTGCGGAATGGGAATCCGTTGCAAACTCTCTCGCAAACGCGGGCGGAGCGCCTACGCACGTCGTGCTCACGGCGGGAGGATGGCAGGGTGGCACGCCGTTGCATGCGAACGCGAAGAAGCGCGTGGCGTCGTACGAAGCCATGGTGAAGAGCAATCTCGATCCGTGTATTCGCCCTTCATGCCTTGCTCCCCTCCATGGTCGACGCGCGACGCGGCTCGATCGTAGTCGTTGGATCCGGCACAGCAGTTCGTCAGTTGATCATACTTGGCTTCGAGCACATGGGATTGCCGACGCAAGCGTTGCATGAATGGGTCGAAGCGGGCGCAGAGACGTGACGATCGTCTCCCGGTTTCGTGGACACTCCATCCAGTACGAGAGCGTGCGAAGAGTATTCCATGGGGCAGCAAGAACTTCTCTAGTCGATCGAGTTACCCGCTAAAGTGATCGACGTCCAAGGCTGTCATGAGAACAAGACGGTTCGGCCTGGCTGTTTGCCCTGGTGAGATGCCGGTGCTACCAGTCCAAGGTTCCCTTTGGGGGTCGTGGATAGGGTCCTAGAATGAAAACTCATGCACTTCTTGCAACTGTAGTCGTTGGATTCATGACCGCGTGCGGAACGAGCGGGGTGGAGTCCCTGCCCGACGCGAGCGCCGCAGATGCAAACACAACGGACGCAAACGGGGGTGCGCCCGACGCAAGCGCCGCAGATGCAAACATCGCTGACACAAGCTTGCCGGATGCGGCGGTTGTTCCACGCATCACGATAGCGCCCGGTTACGATCACACGTGCGCGATTCTCGACGACAACAGCGTCAAGTGCTGGGGTTCCAACGCCTCTGGTGAACTGGGCCTGGGCGACAGGAACCAACGCGGGAACAACGCGAACGAAATGGGCGACAAATTGCCCAAGGTCGATCTCGGAACCGGGCGCACGGCCAAGGCACTATTGGCACGTTCCGCTGACACGTGCGCGATTCTCGACGACAACAGCGTCAAGTGCTGGGGTAGCAACTATCAGGGTCAACTGGGCCTCGGCGACACGAACGACCGCGGTGACGAAGCGAACGAGATGGGCGACAAATTGCCCAAGGTCGATCTCGGTACGAAGTAGCGCGCGGCGTCGGCGTCGCGTTCGAACGCAGGCCAAGCTGTTGCATCGGTGGGAGGCGCCGGGAGCTGCGCGCTAACGATTACAAGAGCTTTACCAGCACGCATCTCCGCTTGCGAAACACGCGTGCCGAATCATCTTTTGGGCTCTACCCACCATCGACTGACAAGAGCCCAGCATGTTCACCAATCCCGATGGCCTGCCAACTTCTCGCCCTCGTTCGAGGTCCCGACCCGCGCTGCCAGAACCAGGACCGGGACCCCGACAACGAGAAGCAAATCAACGAAGGAGGCCGATGAGCAGAGCACGAACGCGAACGGCGAGCTGGACGATGCGCTCCCCACGTTGCGCATGCCAACCCTCGTCATACATGGCTCTCAAGATCCGCTGATTCCGATTGCAGCAGGTCGCGCAACAGCAGCCCTTGTTCCGAACGCCCGCCTTCTCGAACTGCCCGACATGGGTCACGATCTTCCGCGACCATTATGGAATACAAGGGTCGATGGCATCGCTAACATCGCCTAAAAACGTCTGCACACCTTTGCGGGGATCTTCGCGAGGCTTGCCGCCACGTCTTGAAACGCGCTCTGGTTATCTCCCCTGCCCACAAAGGTCGCATCGTAGCGCCACATCGTGAGTGCGCACCCAGCAGAGCCCAGCGCGATGCCCCAACTACGCACTTGATCGGCGGTCATTCTGCAGTTGGGGGAGTACGTGCCTTTTCCTTCGGTGGTCGATCCTGCGCAGTCCCACGTGCCATCTTTGTCTTGAACGCCGCCATCGAGAATGTTGAGGCTAAAGAGAATCGCATGATGGTCACGCGCACCGAGGGCGAGCGCTGCATCGCGAAATGCGTTGATGTCGCCACCCGTTTGGCGGTGTGCGTATTGGTCGACGAGAAAGTCGCACACGGCGTACGACTTCGTTGGATCAAGCTCGTCGTGGGCATGCACGACGCCTGCGGGCAATGTGAGGAAGATGCCCTTCACATAGGCGCACATCTGATCGACGATTGCCTTTGTCATCACGCCACCCCAGCTCGTGTGATTCGGCTCGTCCATCACCGAGTTGCCAATGATGATGCCGTCGGCGACCGCAGCGTCGACGGCAGTTTTGATCGCGGCTGTGTT
>JAHFDX010000434.1 GCA_023248785.1 Myxococcales bacterium | reverse complement strand
CCGATGCAATTTCCCCAGCAGGGGAGGGCCGCTTGCTCTTCGCGCTCGAAAGTGAGTCGCAAGGACCTCGCGAAGCCACGTTGATCTTCGAGTATGCCCTCCGAACCGAGCGCATGAGTGTGTGTGAATGGGCTCAAGCCTTTCATGCGCTAGGTGCGCATGCCTCATTCGATTCCGAGTACAAATCTGCGCTCGAATCGGTAACGCGACGTTTCACCGATCGGCAAGGCAACGCACCCGTGCTTGCTCAGATTCGCGTCAACGATCATGCGCTTGGCCCCGATGGTCTCTATCTTGAATTTGCTGGCGACGAAAAAGGACACCTTGCGCCTCGAGGCCTTCGCAATACTCCGCGAGTGGAGTTGAGCGGTACGGACGCACTTGCTTCGTACGTTCGCGATCACAGGGCCGAAATTGAAGGTGACCGCTTTGTGTTGCCCGAAGCAATGCGTGCCAGGGGTATCACGGATGCACATGGTTTATGGCAGGTCGAACGTGTGGATCAAAAGACCCGCGATGCATTCGCGCGAGCAACGTGCGACGGGTGTCATGTTCGCGAAACGAAATCGAAAGGTGGTTTTCACGTCTCACCCACAGCGCACGGACAACAGAGGCTTTCTCCCTTTCTCCACAATCCAGTCGATCGCGAAAACGATGAGCTCGCGCGCCGCGAGTGGTTCTTGCGTCGACTATTGGCCTCGCGTTTCCCTTGAACGGATGGCCTCGCGTAGACGCTCGGCGAGTTCTTGCGGCGTATAGGGTTTTAGCAAGAAGCCCGTCGCTTGTTGTAGCGGTCGCGACGATTCGATGTCGTTGTAACCGCTTGAGATCAACACAGGAGCATCGGGGTCGATCTCACGAATAAGTCGCAACGCCTCGTCGCCATTCATCTCGGGCATCGTCATGTCCAAGATGACAACGCTGATGTCGTCAGTATGCGCCCGGAAAAGCTCTACAGCCTCTCGACCGTGCGCGGCTTCCAACGTTGCAAAGCCCATGCGTTGCAAAATGCGCCTGGCGGCGGACCGAACGGCAGGTTCGTCATCGACAATGAGCACAACCCCGCTTCCCTGAAAGGCGACAGGAGGAGGTGTACGCGTGGTTTCCAAGGCTTCAGAGCTTGCGGGAATGTACACGCGAAATCGCGATCCCCTCCCTTCGGAGCTGTCGATCACGATCGTGCCTTGGTGACCGCGAACGATTCCGAGAACTGCGGCAAGCCCCAAACCTCGCCCAGAGAACTTTGTTGTGAAGAAAGGATCAAAGATCCGCGCCTTGGTTGCCGCGCTCATGCCGCAACCTGTGTCCTCAATCTCGACAAATGCGTAGCGACCACCTGTCCACGTGGTTGATTCAAAAATGGCGTCGCGCGGGGGCTCTTCCAACACGGAAAGGCCGGTGCGAACGGTAATCGTGCCTCGACCCGCACCGATCGCCTCTGCCCCATTGATCACGAGGTTCATCACCACCTGTTGAAGCTCGGCCACGTCGACCTCAACGACCAAGGGCTCGGGCGCGAGTTCTTGCCGCATCTCGATCTTCTTTGGAACGGTTGCATCGAGCAGGTGTGTGATTTCACTGACCTGCATCGACAGATCGACTCTCTTGATGTCGAAGTGGCCCTTTCCTGAATACGCCAGCATCTGTCTCGACAGCGCGGCCGCACGTCTGCTTGTTAGAAGGATGTCGTGGAGCGTCGCGCGCACGGGGTTGTCGGGAGGAAGTTCGAGCTGAGCGTGACTCGCGTTGCCGATGATGGCGGTGAGGAGATTGTTGAAGTCATGCGCGATACCACCTGCAAGAACGCCAAGACTCTCCACCTTTTGCAATTGGACCAGGCGCTCCTTCATCTTTTCACTGTCGTCTTCGCCGCGCGTCTCCTCCGTCACATCGATGGCCACACATACCGAGCCACAAATCGTGCGGTCCTTTGTCAAGAGGGGTGAGAACACCGCGCGCAGCAACCGTGAAGCCGCGTCGATTTCGGCGTCGGTTTCGGTGCCGATGAGCGCCTGGCGAAGGCCCTCGGCAATCGCATCACGTTCTGCTCGGTCGCGAAACAGATTTTCTCCCTGAGCAGGCACGAGACCTGTCGGAAGGTCCGAGATTGCCTTGCCTTCAGCCAAGAGGATGTTTCCGTTTGCGTCGCTCGCCACGAGAATCATGTGCGCATTGCGAATCGCCGCGTGCACGATGGATTCGAAGCGTTCGGCCTCCTCTGCGCGTTTGAGAAGTTCACGCTGCTCAACGATGAATTCCGTTACATCGACGGCGGTCATGAGCAGCCCGTCAATTTCCCCTGCATCGTTCTGCGTGGGCAATATCGAACTGTTGATTACGCGGTGCATGCCGCTGGGTGTCGTCACCTCCAGGTTCTTAAAGACAAGCGGTTCGCCGGTCATGAGCACGGTTCGAAGGCGCGCTTCAATGTGTGCTCGCCCTTCGAAGTCGATCGCACTCTGTCCGAAGCGATCGCCAATGGGATCGTCCATTCCCATGAGCGTGCGCCACGCCTCGTTCGCGAATTCGTATATGAGCTCATTGCCGCGGACGAGCGCGACCGGTTGCGGCACGTTCATTAGATCGCGCGCAAAGTGTGTTTCTGGACCGACGCGCAAAACAGCGCTTGTTCGGTCGCGTGGTACCGGCTCCTCGCCACCCATCGACTTATGCCCAGACTACCATTCGGTGCAAAGCGCCGAATGAACCGAATGATGGTGGGTACAAATTAAGAGCTCGCTTGTGCGAGCGGGTAGCCATACTTCCTTCAGTCTCGCAGAGGTGTCAGTTCGCGCCTCAACTCAGCGGGCGGCTTGATTCTGTTGGTGGTAGACCATCGCCGTTAGAAGGTCGCGCTTTGCGCGGTCCATGATGAACATGAACACCGTCCACAAGATCGGGGCGATGAGTAGGTTGCAGTAGGGAACGATAGACAAAACACAGGCGGCGACAGCAAGTCCGTGGGGGGCGCGCTTGGTACCGTAATAGGCGGCGGCGCGGTTGATGGCGCTGCAGAGATCGCCGTTTACGACGAACATCCAATACAGGTTGTAAAACGGGATGAAGAGGTAGCCGACGGCCGCGCCAGGGGTGTGGTAGCGCCTGCCGACGTACCTTAGATCTTCCGGTAGGGCGGCCCATGCAGAGTACAGCCAACAAACGCCAAAGATCTGCCGAGCCATGAACGCCAGGTATCCAACAACCGCAGCGATGCCAGCAAGCTCGGGGCTGTCGAGTGCCACGCCAACGATCACGGCGACGGCAGTGAGAGCCATGACGCCAAATGCACCGATGGCGCACCAGGTCCATACTTCGCCACGCTTTGGATTGAGTTCGCCAAGCCAGACGTTGGGGAAGGGCGAGCCGTACGGCGTCGCGAGCGCGGCTTGGCCTTGAGGTGCGGCATAAGGATTGTAGTCCATGTGTCTGCATAGGCTACGGCGAAAGCTGTCGACAAGAGTCATTCCAATGGGTCCAATCGAATGATTCGCCCGATTGCGCCTTGCCATTGTTACGTTCGCGCGCCCATGCTCCGACGATGCAGTCTTCAGAGCTGACATTTGAATGGCTTCCACGCGAAGCGTGGGGCCTTGCACATTCGCTCCTTCTCGAACTGCGGCCGCACTTAAGCCCGCTCGAACTTGAGGAACGGCTCGAGCAACAGTATGCCGAGCTTGGTTACGAAGTCGCCGTCGCAAAGAGTTTGGGGGATGTCGTCTGTGTTGCAGGCGTTCGCGCGATGTTAACCCTCTCGAGGGGACGGTACTTGCACGTGGATGATCTCATTGTGGAGCCGTCGAAACAGCGTTTTGGTGTGGGGCGCCAGATGATCGAATTCCTCCAGGGAGAGGCCACAAAACGGGATATGGCGGCACTCGTGCTCGAGGCTCGGCCAACGGCCATCGGGTTCTACGAACGCATTGGGTTCGAGCACGCGAAAAGCCCGCAGATGCGACTCACTTTCCTTTCGCGGGAAACTCGCTAGATCGTGCGGCATGAAGCGTCCAATCTGTATGGGCTTGCTCGTTGCGATCTTTGCATGCGGTGCTGATAGAGACGAACGAGATCGAGTCCTCGCGTCCGTCCCTCCATTAACGACGTCGAACGTGGAGGGACCGGCCTACGTGGCGGCTTCGGGACCAAAAGCGTACGCACCCAAGCCCGTGCGATTCGAGAATCCGGGGGGCATGTGGATGCCGCACCAAGTGCCGGCGCACACCGAGAAACTTCGCGAACTCGGCTTGCTGGTAGACCCGCA
>JAHFDX010000433.1:2076-4263 GCA_023248785.1 Myxococcales bacterium | reverse complement strand
AAGGCTCGATGGCGAGCGAATAGAGTGGTGACACTGCCGGGCTCGCCAGGGTGGATGCCCCCATGTGGGGAGCCCTCGCCGTAGGCTCGTGAGCCGGTTCCGGACCTATTGGCCGGACCGCACTCATTGCCGTCCGGCCCGCGTCGCTCGACACCGCGTAGACAGGAACCTCCGGAAGGTGCGAGAGCGCAAGACCGCCCTCCAAGCGACTCAACTTCACGGGCTCTTCGCCAGACGCCACAGCCCGCAACGCGGTTACCATTTCGTGCGCCGTCTGAAAGCGTTGCGCCGGATCTTTCATAAGGGCCTTCGCGAAGAAGCCGCTGAGGTGCGTGAGCGACGGATCGATCCGCTCGACCGGCACGGGCTCGTTGATCACGACAGCCGCAAGGCGCGCATACTCAGTAGGCGCAACGAAGGCCTGCCGCCCCGTCAACATCTCGTAGAACAACACGCCGGTGGACCACAAATCAGAGCGAGCATCAACGTCCTTTGCGTTTTTGATCTGCTCGGGACTCATGTATGCGGGCGTTCCGAGCAGCATGCCCGTGCGAGTCCGTTTGCCCATCCCCCCGGCGGCGTCCATCACCTTCGCGACGCCGAAATCCAACACCTTAACCGAGAAGTGACCTGCGGAATCCCGCGCCAAGAACACGTTTGCCGGCTTCAAGTCGCGATGAACGATTCCTGCTGCATGCGCCGCAGCCAGTGCCGCGAGTACACCTTCAATCACGTTCAGAGCCTTGTCCAGAGGAACCCGCCCACCGTTTTCGGTGTACGTCGATAGGGGCGTACCCAACAAAAGTTCCATCACGATGAAGGGGGTCCCCTCCTCGGCCTCACCCACTTCGAGCACGCGCGCAATGTTTGGGTGGATCAGGCGCCCTGCCATCTGCCCTTCCGCGATAAAGCGTGAAGCGACCTCAGGCTCGCCCATAAATTCGCCGCGCAGAATCTTGAGCGCCACGTGCGGACCCCCGTTGACCGGTTCGCCTGCGTACACGGCCGCCATTCCGCCATCGCCAATCAACCGCACAAGCCGGAAGCGTTTGGCAATGACGGCACCTACAAGGGCGTCCACTACTTCGGTCATGCGGACCCGTACGATATCGAACTCGCCATGCTCACGGAATCGGCCCTTACGTTATCACGCACGAAGACTTGCCCCGAAACGCTCACTGACCTTTGAGACGACCTGTGCATGCTGGGTGTCGACCTCCGCATCGGTGAGGGTGCGATCGCCCGCGCGGTATACGACGTGAAATGCAAGACTGACTTGCCCCTGTGACAGCGCGCCTCCTTTGAAGAGGTCGAAGACTTCGACGCGTTCCGCAAGTCCGCGAGCCGCTTCCATAATCGCAACGCCAACGTCACCCGCGCGTGTTGCTTCGGAAACAACCACCGACAGATCTCGCGACGAGGCCGGAAAACGGGGGATCGGCGCATACCTCACGCGCAAGGCAGCCTCTAAATCGAACGCGGAAAGATCGATTTCGGCAACCCACACATCAGCCCCAAGATCGAATGCATCGGCGACATCGGGATGAAGCAACCCTGCCGTCCCCACGCTCTCATCGCCAACAAAAATTATGGCCGCCGCACGTGGATGCAAATGTGCGAGCTGCTCGCCGGCCTCAATGCGCGGCACCTTGTGGAGCATGCGATCGACGAACGCAACGACCAGGCCCTTGATATCCCACGCGTCATAGGGTGCGTGCCTTTCGAGAAAACTTGGGCGTTCTCCCGCGAGTAGGAAAGCGATGCGCGGAACTTCGTGCGGTAACGGGGTTTTGCTCTCCAAGAACACAGACCCAAGTGTGAAATAGCGCACAGAGCGCTCACCGTGCCGTCGCGCATGAACCGCAGAGTCAAGCAACCCTGGAAGCAGGGACGTGCGCATAACCGAATGGTTTTCTTGAAGCGGATTTGCAAGCACGACCGAGGCCTCGGGAGCAAAGACCGCTTTGAGTTTTGCCGGCGACACGAAGCCATACGTCAGCGCCTCAGATAGCCCGAGCGAAACGGCCTCGCTCCGCACACGTCGAACCAGCGGCTCGCGAGTCCCCACGTCGTTGGTAGGCCCTATACGAGGGCGCAGCGAAGGGATGCGATCGAATCCGTGAAGGCGCGCCACCTCTTCAATCAGGTCGACCTCGCGTTGCACGTCAGGCCGATGGCTTGGAACCC
>JAHFDX010000433.1:0-2066 GCA_023248785.1 Myxococcales bacterium | reverse complement strand
AGTCGCTTCAAGTACGACGTCGCGAGCGATGCATCGAGGGTGATGCCCAGCAATTGCTCACAACGCGCATGCCGATACTCGATCGAAGCGCGTGACATTTTCTTCGCATCGGTGCGCGCTTGGGCCACTTCCGTTGCGCCGCACAACTCGCCTGCAAGCTCAATGGCGCGAGCCATGGCGCGTGACGTGTCACCCCAATCGACACCCCGCTCGAATCGATGGCTCGATTCTGTGTGCAAACTGTGTCGCCTCGAGGATCTTCGCACTCCGCGCGGATCGAAGTAGGCGATCTCAAAGAGCACGTCTGACGTTGACACACGAATTTCGCTATTTTCGCCGCCCATGATGCCAGCCAGGGCAACAGGGCCTTCGCCGTCGCAAATGAGCAAATCATCCGATGAAAGCGTTCGATCGACGCCATCGAGTGTGCGAAACGATTCGCCCTCTCTTGCGCATCGAACATCGATGCGCTGGCCCCTCACGAGCGACCAGTCGAAAGCATGCATGGGGTGGCCGTACTCGAGCATCACGAGGTTCGTCACATCGACAAGCGTCGAGATCGGACGCACCCCGAGTGAGAACAGGCGATGGCGTACCCAATCTGGCGACGGTTTGACTTTAGCAAACCGCAAGAGCGCGCCTGCATAGTGAGGACACCGCTCTGCCTCGGCGATGGTGATCGTGAGCTCCTTCGCCGTCCTCGATAGATCAAGCGCGTGACTTGGCTCTGCGAACGGAAGGTTGAAGGCGGCTGCCACTTCACGAGCAAGTCCGATGTGCCCCAAGCAGTCTGGTCGATTCGGCGTGAGGTTCAGTTCGAAAATGATGTCGCGTGCGCTCGGCATGATCTCGAGAAGTGGCGTACCTGCTTTTGCAGTGTCGGGCGGAAAGACGTGAATGCCTTCGCCCGCATCGGAGATCCCAAGCTCGGCCTCGCTGCAGAGCATTCCTTCGCTCACGATACCACCAATTTCGCGACGCGCGATGGTCATTCCCTTCGCGGGCAGTTGCGTACCGAGCGGTGCAAGGATCACCATGAATCCGGGCTCGGGCACGTTGGGGGCTCCACAGACGATCTCTTGGAAGATGCCGTTTTCACGCTCGATCGACACAAGCCGTAGACCGCTCTTGGTCGGGTGCGGCCGCACGCCAACGACACGAACAATGCGGCACGCCTCGGTGCCTTCGCCGAACACATGCACTGCTTCCACTTCGATGCCAACGTCGGTGAGCTTCTTCGCGACCAGCGAAGGATCGTCCGGGAGATTGGTAACCAAATTTCGTAACCATTGAAGTGACGTTTTCACTTGGCACCTTAACGTCAGAATTGAGCCAAAAACCGCGGATCGTTTTCGAAGAGCAACCGAATATCAGGGATGCCGAATCGAAGCATGGCCACGCGATCGACCCCCATGCCGAAGGCAAAACCGGTGTAGGTCTCGCTGTCGATGCCGCAGTGCTCGAACACGACGGGGTGAATCATCCCGCAGCCAAGAATTTCTATCCACCCCGTGCGTTTGCACACGTTGCATCCCGCACGGGTTCCATCAGGTTTTCGGCAGAAGACGCATCCGATGTCGACGTCGGCGCCGGGCTCGACGAACGGAAAGTAACTTGGACGCATACGAATGGGCGTACCCGGGCCGTAAAGGCGTTCGGCAAACTCCGCGAGCGTGCCTTTGAGTTCGGCGAACGTCACCTTCTCATCGATCAAAAAGCCCTCAATCTGATGGAACATCGGCGAATGGGTTACGTCGTCGTCACGGCGATACACGGCACCCGGCGCAATGAACGCCATCGGCGGTTTTTGCCCCATCATTGCGCGCACCTGCACGTTGCTCGTATGCGTGCGCAAGAGCATGCCACCCTTGGTCCAAAAACTATCTTGCATGTCAGTCGCCGGATGGTCCGGCGGAAAGCCGAGGCGCGTGAAGTTGTTCTCGGCGAGCTCTACCTCGGGGCCGTCATGCACGGCGAACCATAAGCTGCGAAACACGTCGAAGATTTCGTCGCGCACGATCGAAATGGGGTGCTTGTGTCCGCGGGGCAAAGGCCCCCGACCTGGC
>JAHFDX010000432.1:3045-4263 GCA_023248785.1 Myxococcales bacterium | reverse complement strand
AGTCGTTTGCACTGGCGCGGAGCCATGGGCCTCGAGTCGTTGACCACGATGAAGTGGATCGTCGAAGGATCCGGCCAAGTGCGTTAGTCAAGTACGGGCGCTTGCTTGCGAGCTCCAGTGTGAGTAACGATGGCGGCGAGGTAGCCACTTGCCACCGAAGAAAACCACCACCAAGGGCCCCGCCCGTCCAAAGCTCCCCTCGTCCCATTCCGCAAAAGCTGCTGGGCCGAAAAAGAGCGCTGCAAAGCGGAAAGCTGCGTCCACCCAAGCCACAGCCCGTAACCTTGCACCCACGCCGCGGTTGAGCTCAACCTCCGCTGCGTCGTCTCGAAAGCCAAGATCGTCGACTTCTTCAGCGAGTGACAGCGCACGTCAGGTTGCCATTGGCGTTGCCACTGCGGCGCTCGATAAGAAGGCGACGGGCGTTGAAGTGATCGACGTTGCGGGGAAGGTTGATTACACGGACTTTCTCGTGCTCATGTCTGGTCGAAGCGATCGCCACGTGCAAGCGCTGGCGGGTTCGATCGAGGAAGCGCTGCGTAGCAAGAGCGTGCGGCCAATGGCGATTGAAGGCGCGCATCGAGGCTCGTGGGTCGTCATGGATTACGGCGACGTCGTCGCGCACATATTCCAAGAGGAAGCGCGAAACCTTTACGACCTTGACGGCCTTTGGATCGACGCGCGCCGCATTTCGTTACCCACGCCGGAGCGAGTGGGAGAGTAGTACATCACTTCCTCCAAACTGTCGCAAGCCATGGCTGCTCGTCGCGAGGTTTTCCGGTCGGCCTAAAGTAGTGTTCGATTTCAACGAACCCGACAGAGGTCACGATGCGCTGCCACGTTTCGAGCGAGTGAAACGCGCCGTAGCGATCGCCGGTATATCCCTCGATGTCCTCGCCACGTGGGTTCGAGCAAAATAGGACACCACGTGTTGCGATTGTTTCGTGAAGCGTCGCAAGCACACGGCCGAGTTCTTGGGTTGGCACATGAAAGAGCGAGGCGTTCGCAAAGATGCCGAAAAAATGTGCCTTAGGGAGTGACAAATTTAGAAAATTTTGATGCCAAACCTCACAGCCCGTGTATGCACGCGCCATTTCGACGAAACGTTCACTGCCATCGAGACAGATTGGCGTGTGGCCAAGCGACTTGAAGTACGCGAGGTCACGCCCGGGCCCGCACCCGAAGTCGAGCAATGTGAAAGGCGGTGGACCCTCAATC
>JAHFDX010000432.1:0-3035 GCA_023248785.1 Myxococcales bacterium | reverse complement strand
TCGCATTGATGAGCGCGGCGTAATTCTGGGTGACGTCGTGATCGCGCGTGCCCTTCCAAAAGGCGTCTGCAGAGTCGTTGTAGTAACCGAGGGTGCGCGAAGAAAGCACTTCGAGCTCGGAAGGTGAGAGTTGTTTGGTCATGGTTTGTTCGACGAGGACGCTCATTTTGGCACGCAAGATGCTCAATTGCACTGCCATGAAAAGCACCTGTGGAGAGAAGGTCGCGAAAAAGTCACTCGCGGTGCTCCTTGTCGCCTGCGGCGGCAGCACAGTTGCCAGTGAAGTTACCGGTACCGACGGGGGATATGACGCGGCACTGATCCTCGATGGGAGCCAGGCGGACAGAGGCGGAGCCGATTCTGGGCAACCGGGCGATGGCTCGTCTCGCTATGACGACGTGGTCTTCACAGACACCGCCGCCACCCTGGGCGGGATCATTCGCTGTGGAACAACGACGTGTTCGCTGCGGGGCCAGTTTTGCTGCGAGCCACCTGGCGGAGCCGACGGTGGAGCGCCATTTTGCGCGCCGTCCTGCCCAGGCCAATGGGGCACAGTTGCGTGTGAAAAGGCTGCGGATTGTAACGCGAGTTCGTTTTGTTGCGGCGGACGTGGACTCAACAGTTCAGTGAACTCGAGCTGCTTGAATACGCCGTGCAAGTCGAACGGGATGGACGTCGCCCAGCTCTGCGAATCGGGCAGCGAATGCACGAGTGGGTTGTGCGTCGCCAACACATCGTGCGCGCGCGGGCGTGCGGTCTGCGGCGGCGCACAAATTCCCTCGTGGTGTCGCTGATCACCGGCACTACACGGCGTCCGCCTTTTCTCGCTGCGACCATTCGGTGAGCACCATCGCAAACAAAATCAACGTTCCGCCGGCCAGGGTCCTCATGCGAAGCGGCTCCGCTCCTGTGGCCATGGAATAGCCGGCCGCAAAGACTGGCTCACTCGCGAATACCAGGCCCGCCTCCCACGCGGACAGAACGCGTTGAGCCGCATTCATCACCAGGTACGCAACGACCGTGCACACGACCGCGGTAAAGGCAAGCGCGAGCCAGACCTGGCCCATTCCAGTCATCGGGTTGGCTACGGTCTGGTGTTCGAGGACGCTGCGAATGACGACAACTGCAAAACTCAGGATCGTCACCGTAACGATTTCGATCCACGTGAGTGCCCACAAATCGTGCCGTTCCGAGAACTTGGTTGTGAGAACCACCTGCACGGCGTACGCGACGGCGCATGCAAGAAGGGTTGCTGTCCCCACCGTGACGTCGATCCGACCTCCGTTGAGCGTCAAGACCCCAAGCCCGCATGCGGCGACAGCGACCGCGATCCAAGCAACGGCGGGCAGACTTCGCCCTCCGAGGTGCAGCAGCAGAGGAATGAAAACGACACACAAGCCCGTCAGAAAACCGGCAACACTGGGTGTGGTTTGGGCAATCCCCGCCGTTTGCAATAGGTATCCCGCACCGAGGAAGAATCCAAGGACGCTCCCATCACGAATGGTTGCTCGCGTGATGGACCGAAAAATGCGCCGAGGTGCGCACACAAGGAGCAATGCAGCCGAAAAGAAAAATCGCACTGCCACGAACGCGTACGGGCTCACTGTCGAGACCGCATCGTGGATCACCGTGAACGAGATACCCCAGCATGCAGTGACGGCGAAAAGCAGTGCGAGGCATACGCGTCGATGCACCTGGTCACCGTACCGAGGCATGGTTTCTCATGGGGATTTCTTGCGCGCCTCGTTCGTTAGTTTTTTCAAGATCGTGTTCGCGCAGATCGACGATAGTTCATCGTGCGAGAGGTTAAACCCAGGCCCGCCATGGTCGAGTACGAACGTGCCGCCGTAATCACCATGGACGTCCACCGCAAGCACCCGCTCGAGAACACCGCGCACCTCGCCTAGGCGATGGCGATGGTTTCGACGAATGAGCCGCAGCAGGTTGTTGAAGTGAAGTGCTTCATCTCGCTTTACAAAACGGATCCAGTTCACATAGGCCCTTGGTCCGAACGAAGCGTACATCGGGATATCGCGGTGATACGCGTGAGTCGTTACAATTTCGTCGTACGCGAGCACCAAAGAGAGCTGGAACTCGTCCGCAAGAAACTCTTCCACACGCTCGAAGTCGACCGGCCGCGCTGGCAAGTCACGCGCAATCTGTTCGCTTGGCACATCGAAGAAGCGTTCGTAGATCGCCGCGAAGCCTGCTGCGTGATTTTCTTCGTCCGTTCGCCAGGCCTGGGCAAAGGCAAGAAAATCGGGGCTAAACTGGTGCTTGCGCTTCTGGATCTCCGTGAACAAATTCACAGAATCGTATTCCGAGCAAAGGAAGCTCCAAAATGCGGGCTTGAGTTCCTCACGTTGCAAGTCGGAGAGTTGCACGCGAGAAAAATCGTTGTGGTGGAGAACTTCATGTGAGCTCCACGTGCGTCGACGCACAAAAAATGGCTCTGATGTAACGGCGTTCATGGTCCTAACTCCCGAGGCGCAACTCGTTACGAGTCGAAGCGCTCCACTCCGGTTAGCTTCCTCAGGATTTTTGCCGCGCACTTCGAAACAAGTTCTTCGGGGGTTAGAGGGAACTGTGGATGAGGGAGTTTGTGGTCAAGTACGAATGTCCCCGCGTACTTGTCCCCATCCACGTCAACGTTCACGATCTTGAGCAGCACACTTTTCGTTTCGCTCACGCGGTCCATGTGCTTGTGCTTGATGAGCCGCATCACATTGTTGAATGTGTGTGGCCTCATCGCGCTTAATTCGCACGATCCATTCATTGAAGGGTTCGGCACCCAGCGACGCATAGAACGGGATGTCGCGATGGTATGCGTACGTCGACACGATTTCGTCGTAGGCCAGTAGAAGGCAGAGCTTGAACTCATCTTCCAAGAACGGCTCGATTCCTGAAAAATCCGAAACGCGTGCCTTTGTGCGCGCCTCGATCGACTCAACCGACTCGCCAAAGAAGATGCTGTAGATCTGGCGCTGGCCTAGGTAGTGATTCGTCTCGTCGGCCAACCACGGCTCGAGGAATGA
>JAHFDX010000431.1 GCA_023248785.1 Myxococcales bacterium | reverse complement strand
AACCTGGAATCGTCTGGCGACCGACACGCAGCAACTTCAAACTTGTCTTGGCGAGGTTTTCAATGAGATCCGCTTTCGTGCAGGCCACGAGAAGCGCACCTCCGATGAGTGGGTTCGCGGCGGCGATAGGTGTCAGGACCGAGGCGGTGAAGCCGGGACATGCTTTTGTCCACCCGGTCCAGAGAATTTGGGCGGCTTTGCCAAGGTCGTCCGACGGACCTTTCGGACATACCTTGGGATCCGCCTTTAACGAGAGCTTCGGTAGCGTGGGACACGATTGCTTCGTGAGCTTCTTGTATTCCGCAGCGTACTTGGCAACCGCGGCAGCCAGCTTCTGTTCACCCGCACACACCTTAATGATGGTGTCGTTCAGTGTCGCCTTCGTGGACGTGGTGGATGCGGATGCGCTAGCCGCTTGCACCTTTTCGCTTACGTCCGTGTACGTCTCGCAAGCCTTGCTGACTCCGTCCAGAATCCCCTGCACGCTGTCCAGCCAGCACTTTTTCGCGTCGGTCGTTTCGGCATGCGCAGCGGAAGCGGCAGTCATGCCAACCACGCCGCCCGCGCAAAGCCCAAGAAGTGTTCGCAAACTCATGTGGTTCTCCCCGTTCTCGCCGCCGCATTATGCGGTGTGGCTCTATTGATAAGACGACACGTACTCGATTTGCCTTCACATCAAAATTGTCCTGCAAAGTAGTTGAGCAAAATTAATGTCTACGGTGAAGCACATCTGCCTACGTGGGGCACATTCCACCAAAAACTTGTGAGTAAACGCCCCACGAGAGATGTCCGCATTTGCGCACATTTGCTTGATGTCCTCACGCACTCCTCCGAGCATCATCCGTACAAACAATGGCTGACTCCCTTGCTCATGTGGACACGCAAGCGTTCGCGCGGGATCTCGATGCGCTACGTGCCGAAGCGGTCCGCGAGATCGGTCACGGCGACCTCGAGCACCTCTTGCGAATGGAACGGTGGGGTCGAACAGCGATGGCCCTGGGTTACGCGACCGCGTGGGTTGCACCCAATCCTGTGTCTGCGATTTTGCTCGGTCTCGGAAACGTGGCGCGATGGACCATCGTCACCCATCACGTGCTTCACAAGGGTTACGATCGCGTACCCGGAGCGCCCGCTCGATTAACATCGCGAGGATTTGCCGCCGGTAGGCGTCGTTTTGTCGACTGGTTCGACTGGTTTCATCCGGAGGCTTGGTGCCTTGAGCATAACCAGCTGCATCACTACCACACGAGTGATCCGCTCGATCCCGATCTTGTCGAGGAGAACGCGCGCGCGATACGTGATGCGACGTGGCCCCTCGCATTCAAATACGTTGCGGTCGGGTTTTATGCGCTCACGTGGAAGTTCACGTACTACGCGCCCAATAGTTTTCAGGTACTTCGCCGCGCCGCGCGTTACCGCGAGCAAGGGGTTACGCCCTCTCCCGCACGCATTGCGACCGGCGAAGACTCGTATCTCGCTGCGTGGGACGTTCGCACGACCTGTGGTCGCGCATTTTGGCGAGCATGCGTGTTGCCCTATGGGCTCGGTCGATTCGTATTGATTCCGGCATTATTTGCGCCACTCGGGCCTCTTGCCATCTTTAACGTATGGGTGAACTCCGTCGGCGCGGAGCTTGTTGCAAACCTTCACTCGTTCTTGGTGATTGCGACGAACCACGTTGGCGATGACGTGTGGCGGTTTGAAGGTTCCCCACGCAATCGCGGCGAGTTTTATCTGAGGCAGGTGGCGGGTTCGGTGAATTTTCGAACCGGGGGAGACGTTCGTGATTTCTTTCACGGGTTTCTCAATTATCAAATCGAGCATCATCTTTGGCCCGACTTGCCCGCGCGCGCGTACCAACGGCTGCAACCAAAGGTGAAGACGGTTTGTGAGCGACACGGTGTGCCGTATCTTCAAGTTCCGCTTTGGAAGCGGATCGCGCAGCTCGTCGACACGATGGTGGGACGGCGATCGATGAAGCGCGCGCCGCACCAGGAAGTAGGCTCTCGCGGACCCAGCACGTGTGTCCCGTTCGATATGCAAGTACCCAACTCAGGCAACGAAGCGCGCCAGTTTGCACGGCCAGCTCAGCCGTCACAGGTCCTTGGAAACACGTAGTGCGGTCAAGAGTAGGGATGCCGCCAAAAAAACCAAGATAGATGATCTCGCGTTGCACTCCGCGCCTGAGTCGCCACGCCAACACAAGAGGCTGGTCCAACCTATCCCGTACCAAACTGATCAGTTACGGGCACGAAGGTGGCTTGGTCTCACTCTTTCCAAGGGAGTCCCACGCCTTGAGCGCACAGCTCGCGCGGTTGGTGGAGGTAGTTTGAGCCGCAAATTGATCGATGAACGTGTTGCGATCGGTTTCGCTCCACGCCTCCGCGCGCGTTCCCGAAAACCATTTCGAAGCATAAGCGCGCGCCACCGCATAAACGGCACGCCCGGCGGCCTTCGTCCAAGGCAACGTCGGATTGTTGTTCGGGTAGGACGTGAGCTTCGAGTTGCCACCGTTGAACTCGGCCGCAGCTACCTCGGTCGACGCGCGAAAGTTGCCGTGCACGTTCTCACTCGAACACTGCGGGTATCCACTGGCGGAATAGGTGGAGGCATCCTTCGATTCCTGCTCGGGGTGGTAGTTGAACTGGTTCGTCTTCATGCACGCTTCGTGCGAATACGAGTCTCCGAGCGAATGAAGGTAAATGCCAAGTGCATACAATGACCCGGCCCCTGCGGCTTGCGTCGTGCCGCCGTTGACCGCAATCGTTGGGGTTGAGACTCCCGTGAGGTTCGCGCTGGAAATGGCCTTCGAGTTCCCGTTAAGAGCCCAGTCATCGATGATGGAAAGTTCGGGTTTCTTGCTGTCCGCGCACTTGTTTGAGGTCGAAAAGTAATCGCACGTGTTCGATTTTACGCCCGACACGTCTGCAAGAGGATAGGTGACTGCGCCGCTCGAAGTGGTCGAAGCACGCCGTGGAAAGTGCCAGAAACGTGCTTGGTTGTAGTCCTTACGCGACGTGTTGTTCACGCCCACTTTGAGGCCCGTGTATCCAATGAAGTAGCTGTCGAGCAAGGCGCTGTTCGATTTGGTGTAATAGAGCTGCCAGTCGGTTGCCTCGCAGGTCACCGCCGCTTGTTCGGCTTCATTTGCCGTATAGCCAGCTGCTCGCAGCAGGGTTCGCGTGAACTCGTAGTGAAAGGTGCTGTGGTATTCGCGCATCTTGTTGGCGGCGTCGGGATACGGGTAGCTCGAATTGAAATAATCGTCGTTGTATGCCGACGCGAACGTTGTTGCCAAAAGCGCGCTTACGGCTGCAACCGCGCCTAAATAATATGCCCTCATCGTTTCCTCCCACGCCGTCCCGAGTATGCGTAACTCACTCAGCGCGCGATACACGCACTCGCCGCTGCATGACGAACTACGGCCCTCGCTGCGCCAGACTTCAGCGCAGCCATAGCCCCAGGCCATAAAATCACAATTGCGCAACATTCCGCATGGAACGTTTTCGATGCGGAGCGAACCGTGCACACGCACTTGCAACGAATCCGCAATGTTCTGAGACCGCCTTCGATGTCAGGCTTTAGGGACTGCTGTCGGAGGGAAGCGCTCACGCAATCGGGAGCGTTTCGAACGTTGTGACTTGAGTAGATCGTAATGAATGCCGTCAATCAATACACCTTAGACCTGGACAAAGTTGGCAAGGAACCGCTGCGCGAGCAAAAGGAGAGCTGGGCAACGAACGTTCGAACAGCACGCGGCGACGCGCGAAACTATTTTCGCGAACTGCTTACAAGTGCAAGGGCCCTTCGAATTCTCGTCAAGGACACGACGAGAACAGAAGCCGTGTTTGATTTTCTCGAAACGTTTCCCGTTCAGCCGCTCTTGGCTGCCAGCAATCGAAGACTCGCGATCGTTCAAGATTCCAGATTTGTGGCTCTTTGGCGTGATCGATCCATGCCCGACTTTCGTTTGAAGACGGTGCGTCGATTTCTCGATGAGTTTCCCCCGGGTTCTCTCGGACACGAATACGCCAAGTACGTTGTTGCGCGGTCGCTCGACAATGCGTTCTTTGAGTGGTTGGAGATCGACGATCCGGGGAAATTCCTTGCTTTTCGAATGGCCCACCTGCACGACCTCTTCCATTTTATTCTTGGATACGAAGCATGGGATCCCATCGGCGAAATGGAGATCGAGGCATTCTTGCTCGCCCAGTCGGGCGCGTTGAATCACTGCCTCTTTCTTACCGGCTTTGTAGCGAATCTCA
>JAHFDX010000430.1:2283-4269 GCA_023248785.1 Myxococcales bacterium | reverse complement strand
CACTTTGCCTTCCGGCACCTCGAACACCAACTCGTCGTGCACCGTGAGTACCATGTCGCATTCGGGCAACGGCGTGGCGCCCAGCCGCACCATTGCGATCTTCAAGACATCCGCAGCGGTTCCCTGGATCGGAAAATTCTTCCCCACGCGCTCAGCTTCCAAACGCAATTGCCTGTTCGTGGAGCGCAACGCCGGTAAAAAGCGGCGCCGCCCAAAGGCTGTGCGAATCGCCTCCCCTTCGCGTGCGTGCTCGATTGTTTCGTGAAGGAACTTTGCCACCCCGCTATGCCTCTTGAAGTACGACTCGATGTACGCGGCCGCTTCCGCGCGCGGAATACCCAGTTGTTTGCCGAGCGCAAAATCACCCATCCCGTAAACGACACCAAAGTTGATCGCTTTTGCGGCCCGCCTTTGATCGGGAGTAACGGCGTCTTCTGCCACATTAAACATCAACGCCGCTGTTCGCTTGTGAATGTCCGTGTTCACGCTGAAGGCTTCGATCAACGCGGCATCGTTTGCCAGGTGCGCGAGCAAGCGGAGCTCGATTTGCGAGTAGTCCGCACTCATCAACACCTTTCCCGGCGGCGCAACGAACGCCGCACGGATTTCTCGACCCACCGCGCTTCGAATCGGGATGTTCTGCAAGTTCGGGTCCATCGACGACAGCCGTCCTGTCGCCGCCACGGCTTGCGCGAACGACGTGTGGATCCGGCCCGTTTGCGCGAAAATCGTGCGAGGCAGCGCGTCGATGTACGTGCCTTTCAACTTGTCGAGCTCGCGGTATTCCAAAATGCATCGCGGAAGTGCGTGCTGTTCCGCGAGTGCGTCGAGGACCTCCGCGTCGGTCGACCGTCCGCCCTTCGGCGTCTTCTTGACAACCGGAAGCTTGAGTTCGTCGAAGAGAATTTGCTCGAGCTGATCGCGCGACCGCAGCGAAAAATCGTGCCCCACAATTTCCTTCACCTTCTTCTCAAGGGCGACGAGCTCCCCTTCCACACGCTTGCCAAGCGTTGCGAGATAGTCTGCGTCGACCAGCACGCCGTGCTGCTCCATCGTCGCGAGCACATGCGAAAGTGGAAGCTCGATGTCGTCCATGAGCGCAGTCAACGCGTCTTTTTTCATCGAAGCTTCGAGCTTCGGAAACGTCTGAATCAGCGCGCAGGCACGCGCCGTCGCGATGGGCGCAATGTCGGACACATGCGTTTGATCAAGCAGCGTCGCGGACTTCCCCTTTCCTTGCGTGAAGCAAGGTGCGCCTTGCCCAAGTTCGCGCATCGCGATCGCTTCGAGCTCGATGGGTGCGTCTGGATCGAGCAAGTACGATGCGAGGTGCGCATCAAACGCGGGTCCTTTCAGGGCAATTTGTCGCTGTGAAAGTGCTATTTCAACCCGCTTCACGTTGTGGGCAATTTTTCTGACCGATGGGTCTGCAAGAACGTCTCCGAGTTCCCCGCGCACATCTTCCAGCGTGACTTGCTCGGGCCCACCGAGCACGCGGTGTGCAAGCGGCACGTACCACGCGCGCTCCCCATCAACGGCCAGCGCTAACCCCACGAGGTTCGCGCGCATAACCTCAGAATGATCAAGCCATGGCTCGATCGCGAGCAGACCTTTTTTCCTCGCAGCCTCGGCAATCACACGAAGCTCGGTGCGCGCGCTCACGATCGCTTGCGGGACCTCACCCTTGCCCCGCGGAGGGGGTGCGTCCGCTTTCTCAAGTGAGCCGAGCCCCTCGAGCAGCCGCGAAAACTCCAGCTCCTCAAAGAGTGCCCGAAGCTTTGCCACGTCGGCGTTTCCGTAGCGAAGGTGCTCGAGATCAAACGCAATGTCTCCGTCTGACTTCAGACTCACCAATTTTTGCGACAGGCGTGCATCCGCCTCGTGCGTGCGCAACGTGTCGCGCAACTTCGGACGCGGAATCTCTTCGAGGTGCTCGTAGACCGATTCGAGCGTGCCGTACTTCGTCAGAAGTTCAGAGGCTGTTTT
>JAHFDX010000430.1:0-2273 GCA_023248785.1 Myxococcales bacterium | reverse complement strand
ACGTGTCACCCGTCAACGCCAATAAGTCGCGAACTTGCGACGGCCGCACGCCAAACTTCTCGGTGACTTGGTGTGGGCCATACACTTTGTCACGCATAGAGTCCCAAAGCAGCACCCTTTGATCGCCATCGCGCACAAGCTGCATCAGGTCCTTGTCCGCGGTCACAACCACAACCCGAAGGCCTTCTTTAAGGGAGCGCTCTACGAGAGCCGCAATGAGATCATCCGCTTCGAGACCGTCTTCGCGATAACAAGGGATGTGGTAGGCCCGAACCACCTGTTCGCAACGGGTCATTTGCTGTGACAAATCTTCGGGCGGCGGTGGGCGCGTCGCCTTGTATTGGGGATCTAGCGCATGGCGAAACGTGGGCCCCTTCGAGTCCATCGCCACAGCGAAGTAGGTGGGCCTACGCCCTAAGACCACCTTGTTCAGCATGTTCACGGTTCCAATGACCGCATGCGTGGGCTCCCCCTTTGAGTTCGAGAGGGGCGCAATCGCGTGGTAGGCGCGAAAAACATAGCCTGAAAGATCAATGACGTAGAGCGTTTCGGGGTCGCCGGCAGGGGGCAGCTGAGCAGGGGGTACGGCCTCGGTTGGCATGACCCGAAAGCCTGCCATAGTGCGGCTGTATTGAACATCGCCCTTGAGTTCGCCACCCGTCAAATCTGCGCTAACGTAACTGTGTGCTTCCCTTAGATACCGAGCGACCACCTGTCGGAGGGCTCATCGCCGGCAAATACGAAATCGTGCGCCTACTCGGCCGCGGTGGCATGGGCTCGGTATGGGAGGGGCGTCACGTTAAGCTCGGAACGCGCGTCGCCATAAAATTGATCGATGCCGATTACCTTTCTGACAACGACGCACGCACGCGATTTGAAAATGAAGCGCGAGCCGCCGCCGCGATCGAGACGAAGCACGCAATCCGCATTTACGACCACGGCATCATGGACGATGGGCATCCGTACATCGTGATGGAGCTTCTTGAGGGAGAGCCACTCGACAGGCGCATCGAACGCCTTGGCCGGATCTCGGTACAGGACGCAGCCAAGTTCATCGCGCACGTCTGTCGCGCCCTTGCGCGCGCGCACGCAAGCGGCATCGTGCATCGCGATCTCAAGCCCGACAATATTTACCTGGTCGCAGACGAAGACGGTGAGATCGCAAAGCTGCTCGACTTTGGCATCGCAAAGTTTGCACCAAACGCACAGAACGGAATCTCAAGTGGAACGCGAACGGGCGTCGTGATTGGAACGCCTTACTACATGTCGCCCGAGCAAGCGCGCGGGCTGCGTTCGGTCGACTACCGCACCGATCTTTGGTCGCTGGGAGTGATTGCGTACGCGTGCATCACCGGGCAGCTCCCCTTCGAAGGCGAGTCCACGGGGGATCTGCTCGTCAAAATCTGCATCGCGCCTTTGCCCATGCCCTCGCGCGTTGTAGCCGACGTACCCGCCGCGTTCGATTCGTGGTTCGCGAAGGCTCTCGCGCGCGAGCCCTCTGAACGATTCCAATCCGCGGGGGAACTTGCCGATTCGCTGAACGCCATCGCGAACGGCACGAGCGCCTATGTTGCTCCTTCGCCCGCGCAGGCGTGGCCTCGCGCTACGCAACACATGCCCTCTCCGCCGGTTCACGTCGGCGTGCCCACGAGCCACTCTCCCGCCTACCCTGCACCCTACACACCGGCGATTTCGCAATCGACGCAAAATTCATTTTCGGCATCAAAGGACGGTCGCACTTCCAAGGCGCCGTGGCTTCTTGTCGGAGGCGCAGCCGTTGCGGGATTGATCAGCTTGATTGCCGGCTTCGTGGCCATCACGCGTTTCGCGTCGAACGGTGCCGAATCAAATGACCGCACGCCGCCTGCGCAAACGGCGCCGACCGCCGTGTTGTCAACGCCCCGCACCTCCGGAACGCATGTCGAACCACCGCCGACCGTGGTTCCTCCGCTCGACGTCGCAACGACGACCGCAAAGCCAGCCACAACGAGCGAGCCACCGCCGCTGCCCACCACGACCGCAAAGCCGAAGCCCCCAGCGACGGTAACCGGCAAGCCCACTGCAATTCCTCTGCGCCCTCCGACGCACCCCACAGCAACGCAACCTCCGCCTAGCGATCCGGGCCCAGGCTTCTAGCTCTCACCTCATCTTTCGGGCGCACGCCAAAATCGTGAGACAGCCAGTTCGCCGATACCCTGGCCCGAGGCCGTAACCGTTAGCCGTATCCGCATCCGACACCGTAACCGTTGCCTGTATCCCTATCCGGGGCCGTA
>JAHFDX010000429.1 GCA_023248785.1 Myxococcales bacterium | reverse complement strand
AAAACCGGGATCGTTTGTGCCTTAGGCGGGGTGCGTTCGATGCGCTATGAGGGTGGTTGCCACTGCGGTCGTGTTCGATTTTGCGTCCGAACGGACGAAACCATCGCATACGAATGCAATTGCTCCATTTGCGTCAAAAAAGGGCTCGTGCACCTGATCGTGCCGAAGGATCATTTCGAGCTGCTCGCGGGAGAGGACGACTTGTCCGCTTACACGTTTGGGACGCACACCGCGCGCCACACCTTCTGCAAGCACTGCGGGGTGCAATCATTCTACACACCGCGCTCGCATCCCAACGGCGTCGACGTGAATCTTCGATGCCTGGACGGGAGCGTCCTCGAGGAATTTCGGATCATACCGTTTGATGGGCGCAACTGGGATGAGAATGTGGACCAAATCCGATGAGCCTCGACATGGTAAGCTATCGCGTAGCGACTGCGCGTCGCCTTTACGAACGGGCTCGATACGCATCGCCACCGCGCATTTCCCTTACCAAAGAGCTCCCGTGATGCCCGCGCGAGCCCACGCCCCGCCCGATACTTCCCGTATGCACTATCGTGGATCGAGGATGATGCGGGTTGCGTCGTCGCCTGTGGCGGATGGACCACCGCCGGGATAATGCGCACGTGGCGAATCTCTGCCGGGGCATGGTGGAACGTCCGAAACCTGGCCCGAAACGAAAAACGCGGAGCCCGTCAGAGCGACGAACTCCGCGGATTCTTTCGGTTGCGCGGGTAGGATTTGAACCTACGACCTTCGGGTTATGAGCCCGACGAGCTACCAGGCTGCTCCACCGCGCGTCAGTGGGTGCGTAAGTATTCGACCGACGCTCCGCTGTCAACGCCCACAACGCCCGCACAAATGGAACTGGGGACGGCACAATTACGACTCCGCTGCCGTCGAGCGTGTTCGGTAGCCGTACTGCACTATTCGCCCGGGGCGGTAAGGCGTTCGCGTGTTCAGTTGCTGGAGGGCGCGTAACCGCTGGACAGCGGAATGTTACAATGCGAAGTCACTTCCCCATGGGACGGGGGCGAGCATCATGCGTCGCCTCACGATGTGTGGATCCATGATGCGAACAATGGTTCGAGCCTGCAGTCTTGCAGGGCTGCTGGTTCTGGGTTGCAGCGCGTCGCATGCGCCTACGGCTTCCTCGACAAGCCTTTCGGCTTCGCCCGAGTTTCGTGTGGCGGTGGCCCATCGCGACGCCCGTTTGGGTGTGCCGAGCTTCGTGTGGATGACGCCATCGCCGGCTACGTTTCACAGCGCGGAGGAAGGCGCCGAGCGGGCGTTGGACGGACTCGCCAAAGCACTCGAGTTCCGATCGAATGTGCGCCCATCGTTGCGCCGCGCATCGATTCACGACACCGGTGCGGGGCCCATCATCGCGCGCTATCGACAACACATTGGGAATGTCGAAATTTTCCGCGCCGAGCTCAATATCCTCATGCGCCGGACGTTCGAACCAATGGCGGCCACGGGTGTTGTGATCCCCTCGTTGGATGGATCTTCGGTTCCCTTTTCGCTGTCACCCATTGAGGCGCTCGAGCGTGCCCACGGTGCCGTCACCGCAACGAGCACCTCGTTCCATCACGGGTCGTCGGATGACGAGGAAGTCCGCTTTACGTCGCCCGATCTTCATCAGCCCGCGCGTGTGAAGCGCGTCTTTTTTCCCGTTCGCGAGACGGACGGCGAGCCGCACGTAGTTCCGGGCTACCACGTCGAGTTGATGTTCTCGAAGGGGCCCGCGTGGTCGATCGTCGTTTCGGCCGTCGACGGCAGCCTCCTCTTCCGTCACGACCTTGTACGGTATGACTCGTTCTCGTACCGCGCGTTTGCAAACCCAGACACGTTGTTGCCCATGGATGGTCCACAGGGCAATGCAACGATCCCGCACCCGACGGGAACTCCCGACGGATACCACCCCGCTTGGGTCCCAAGTCCGCTCGTAACGCTCGCCAACTATCCGTTCTCACAGAACGATCCATGGCTTCCCCCCGGTGCGACTGAAACGAGCGGCAACAACGTCGACGCGTACGCAGACATCGCATCCAGCGATGGATTCAGCCTAAACACCGCAGATGTTCGTTCGACCATTACGAGCACCAACACATTTGATCACCCGTACGACACATCGAAATCTCCCGACGTCTCGGTCACTTCGATTAAGGGCGCGGTCACGCACCTCTTCTACGTGACCAACTTCATGCACGATTGGTTCTACGATGTGGGCTTCGACGAAGCCGCTGGAAACCATCAAGCGAGCAATTTTTCACGCGGAGGCAAGGGCTCCGATCCCTTGCTCGCTGAAGCGCAAGACTACAGCGGTCGCAACAATGCAAACGCAGCAACACCCTCGGACGGCGCGTCCCCACGCCTGCAGATGTACGTCTTCTCAGGCACCAGCGAAGCCGAGCTCAATGTTCTGTCGCCCGCAACGATTGCGGGGAAGAAATCGGTGGGAATTGCGAGCTTCGGCAAGGACGCATTTGAAGCTTCAGGACCGGTTGTTCTTGCGATCGACGGGCAAGGGAACGATGTGAACGACGGCTGCGAACAGCTCACAAACAATGTCACATCGAAGATTGTGCTCGTTCATCGTGGCCTCTGTTCGTTCGTGCAAAAGGTACAAAACGTTCAAAACGCCGGCGGCGTCGGCGTCATCATCACGAACGTCTCGACTTCGTCGTCGCCAACAACACCGCCCTACATGGGCGGCACCGCGCTCAACATCACGATCCCTGCCTTATCTCTTTCGTTGGCGGATGGACAAGCCCTTGAAGCTGCACTCGCAAGTGACGTCACAGTGGGCATGAAGCGCGAGCTGCAGACCGACCTCGACGGCGCGCTCGACACCTCCATCGTCGCGCATGAGTGGGGTCACGTCCTTGCCAATCGATTGATTGGCAACGGCAGCGGAATCACGACCAACCAGGCCATGGGCCTTGGCGAAGGATGGAGCGACTTTGTCGCGCTTCTCCTCCTTGCACGCGCCGACGACATTGAAACAGCGGTCGGGAAAAACTGGGCTGGCGCATATCCCAAGGGCGCATACGCAATGAGCGGAAGCGGCTCAGATTACTACTTCGGCATTCGGCGCGTCCCCTACTCCGTCGACTTCACGAAAGATCCGCTGACGTTCAAGCATATCCAGAACGGGACACCTCTTCCCACCACAGTGCCCATCGCGTTCGGCGAAGACGGCAGCTTCAACTCCGAGGTGCACGCCACGGGAGAAGTTTGGGCGAGCATGTTGTGGGAGTGTTACGTCACCCTGCTTAGAGACACGCGATACTCGTTCACGCAAGCACAAGAGCGCATGAAGCGCTACCTCATTACAGCGCTCAAACTCACGCCCATTGATCCAACATTGCTCGAAGCGCGTGACGCATTGCTCGCAGCGGCAGCCGGTACGGACGATCAAGATTTTCAGGCGTTTTGGAACGCATTTGCGCGAAGAGGCGCAGGCGTCGGAGCCGAAGGCCCGGGCAAAGAAAGTGTCGACAACGTCGGGGTCAAAGAGAGTTTCACCGTCGGCAACGATCTTCAAATTGTAAGCGCCACACTCAAAGACAACGTCATTACGTGCGATCGCGACGGGATTCTCGACGAAGGTGAAACAGGCCTCGTCGAGGTCATCGTTCGCAATGCAGGCAGCGGAGATTTGGAGGCCACGAAAGTCGACCTTTCATCGAGCAATCCAGATCTCGATTTTCTCGACGGGACATCGATTTCATTTGGCACTCTTAAACCGTTCGCGACCGCAACAGGCAAGGTTCGTGTCCTTCTCAAGCGCAGCGATCCTGTCAAGACGACGACAGTTGACGTTGCAGTAACCGATCCCACGCTCGCCAATCCGCGAACCTTGCGTGCGGCTGTCGACGCACGCCTCGAGGCGGATGAACTTCCGGAAGCATCCGACATAGACTCTGTCGATACGCCGAAGACCACGTGGACGGTCAAGGGCTCCGACAGCGCGGGCATCATCAAAGCTTGGAGCCGTTACAAAGATGGGCCCAACACCTGGTGGACCGTTGTGAACTCCACGTACGAAACCGACCTCACACTGGTGTCACCGAAGTTCCTCATCGAGGGCAACACGTTCGACTTGACGTTCAAGCACCGCTGGTCGTTCCGTATGAGGCGAAGCGCCGCCTTCGACGGCGGCGTTGTGGAAGTGAGCACCAGCGGAGGTAGAGCGTGGACCGACATCAGTGAGTTTGGAACGGTCGACTACAACGCGCAGCTTGACTCAAGCGCTCGTTCAAAC
>JAHFDX010000428.1 GCA_023248785.1 Myxococcales bacterium | reverse complement strand
GATCAACAAGATGTTTTACGTACATCTCGCGCACAGAGGGCTTTTCGTCGATGAGCGAGTACATCAGAGGCTGCGTAAAGCGGGGCTCATCGGTCTCGTTGTGCCCGTACTTACGGTAACAGAGCATGTCGATCACGACGTCTTGGTGAAAGCGTTGGCGGAACTCGATGGCAAGACGAGTGACTTGGATCACCGCTTCGGGATCTTCGCCGTTCACATGAAATACCGGCACGCGTAACATGCGTGCGATGTCAGTGCAGTAGCGTGTGGAGCGAGAGTCGGTGGGTAGTGTGGTGAACCCGATTTGGTTGTTCACAACGAGGTGAATGGTTCCACCCGTTGCGTACCCTGCGAGCCCGGCGAGATTCAAGGTTTCCGGAACGACTCCTTGACCCATGAATGCCGCGTCGCCATGAATAAGCAGCGGCATCACGTTGAGCGTGCCACGGCGATCTTGCTTCGAACGAACGCGACCTTCAACCACCGGGTTCACGAACTCGAGATGGCTCGGATTGAACGACAACGTGAGGTGGACCTTGTGACCTGTTCGCGTGGTCACGTCGTTCGAATATCCGAGATGATACTTCACATCGCCGGTGCCCAAAAAGCGCTCGGGTCTTTTGTCTTCGAATGCGGCGAAGAGTTCGCGCGGATTTTTCCCGATCGTGTTGACGAGCACATTCAGCCGTCCTCGGTGTGCCATCCCGAGCACAACTTCTTCGACGCCGTGTGCACCGGCTGCCTCAATGAGCAAATCGAGCATCGCAATGAGGCTCTCGGCGCCCTCGGCGGAGAAGCGCTTCGCTCCGAGGTATGCCTTTGCAAGGTATTGCTCGAACGTTTCCGCGGCAGTGAGTTTCGACAGGACGCGCAGCGACTCACTGGCGTCGAGCCCGCAACGATTGCGTGTGCTCTCCATTTGTTCCTGAAGCCAATCGCGCTGTGCGGGTTCCTCAATCTGCGTGTATTCAACCCCAATCGATCCGCAGTAGGTTTCACGCAAGTGCGCGATGATCTCGCGAAGGGTTGCCTTTGGGGGAACGCCTGCGATCCCGGCTGTACCAAACGTTTTGTCAAGGTACGCGTCGCCAAGGCCAAAGTTCGAAAGGTCGAGTTCCGGAGGTGCTTGAGGTGGTTGACCTAGGGGGTCGATGTTTGCAAACAGATGCCCGCGAACGCGGTACGCGTTGACGAGCTGGTAAACACGCCCTTGAAGAGCCGCCTGCGCGAGCAGGCGTTCGTCGGCGCCCACTTGAATGCCATCCATGATTCGCGGAGGTGGGGCCGACAGCGTGCTGATGCCGAAGCTGCCATTGCCGCTGCTGGTTTGGTTTCCGGTGACGTTGCCAGTTGAGGTAAGTGGCGCGTGACCGTTGGCGTTGGTGTCTGAGGATTGTTCGTACATATCGGCGAAAAACGATCGCCACTTTTCATCAACAGACTGTGGGCTCTGCAGATAGCGTGTGTGAAGTTCCTCGACGTATCCCGCGTTGATCCCGAAATCTTCGAACATGGGCATCATTCCTCAGACCTCAAAAAACGGCCAACTCGTGTAACGGCCAGTGCACGCTTGTATCTTAGGATGTGGACCTGAGTTGATGCGAATGTTTCCGCTGGAAAATCCGAGTGACCACCCCATTGAAAGCGATCGGCTTCGAGCCTGGCGTCGCGGCCGAGCGCCCAGGTCGTTTTTTGGACGCGATGCCCGAATTGTGGCGAGCGAGCTGATCGGTGCGCTTCTCGTGTACGCGCCGGCGTCGACTGCTATACGAGCTGCCCGGATTGTTGAAACCGAAGCGTATTGCGGTCCAGGCGACGCAGCGTGTCACGCTTGCGCTGGACTAACGAAGCGAACACGGACCCTGCTCGGTCCGGAAGGGCATGCGTACGTGTTCCTCGTGTACGGGATGCACGAGTGCTTCAACGTTGTCTGCGGAGGTGAAGGCCAGGGGCATGCCGTGCTCGTGCGGGCGGCGGAGCCGATCTTGAACGTGATCCATCGACTGGACGGACCGGGCAAGTGCGCGCGCGGCATGGGGCTTACGCGGGCGCAAGATGGGGCTTCGCTCCTGGACAACGAACTCTTCATTGTGGAGCGAAACACGCCATCAAAGGTGATTTGCACACCGCGAGTCGGGGTGGCGTATGCAGGCGAGGCCGCAGAGCAGCCGTGGCGGTTTCTCGACGCCGAAAGCTCCCACGTATCTCGACCGTCCCCGCGCAACATTGGTCTCGGCAAGACGCAGCAGTTAGGCCGCACCCCGAACTATTTGTCCTCTTCGTCGTCGTCCTCGTCTTCGTCGAGCTCGTCCAACTCTTCTTCTTCGTCGTCGTCCTCGTCCTCGTCGTAATCGGGGTCGTCGTCGTCCTCGTCTTCATCTTCTTCGTCCGGCTCTGCGTCTGCAGCAACGGTGCGCTTGTCAAACTTGAGATCGATGCTGACGTCTCCCAACTGCGTATCAAGCAATTCGAGCAATTCGTCGGCATCCTCACCAGACCATTCATCGAGCAGATCGGTGAGGAACTCAAAAAAATCACCGTTTTCAAGGCGGCGCTCGATTTCCTCCACCTGTTCTCCGGTGAATGCCTCGAGGATGTCTTCTCGCAAGGTCTCGGTGTCGCCTTCTTCAATCGCGTCTTGCGCAGATAGGCGAATTTGCTTCACAGCGCGCTTGTCGAGGTGAATCTCCATCTTAGGTATCTCCAGATATCTCCGCGACGACTCGAACTGCTACGTAGTCGCTCTTATCGGCGAATAAGCGAAGGAGCTTCTGCGTGTCAAGGTATCGCCATCAAGGTACGATGGAGTGCATCGTGACGCGATGGTTTGTGCACGGCAAGTTCGCCTTCCTTCTACTTTGCATTGCCAACGTTGCACGCGCTGAGCCGCCATCGATGTCGTACCAGTTCGGAATTGGAATGGCGGTGCGTTTTGCTACGCGCAGTTCTTTTTGTCGGGACGACGCATCATGTGTCCTTGGTTCTGGGGCGGGCGTTGTGGCCATGATGGGCGTCCGCCGGACCGAACATTGGTATTTTGGCGGTGCGTATGAATTCACGAAGCACAATGCGGCCACGCTTCTTCGGCTCGGGATCATGCAGCACCTTCGCGCCGATTTTCGATACTACATCCCCTTGGCTGACGACTGGGGCGCGCATCTAGGCGCTTCGCCCGGATTTATCGCGTATGGGAACGAGTGGTCGATACAGACGTGGGGCGCGGGGCTGCAGCTGCGGGGGGCGGTCGATCGTCGTGTTGGCGGTACCCTCCTTGGGATGGGTCTATTGTGGCAAACAGCTTTTCTTCGCGAAATGGCCGATCCCAGTCGCCCCAATGAAACGGATGCCGCTTACGCAGCGGGCTTCGTTAACTTCTTCGGCATCGAGCTTCACATCGAGGCGCTTGAGCGGTTGTAAAAAGGTGGTAGCAGGACCAACGCTTGACGGACGTAAGGAGGGTATTGTCCCATCCTGTACGAAGTGAATTGTGCATCCTGCGGTCGAACGAACCCGCCGCACTTGGTTTTCTGCCAAGAGTGTGGGCATAGGCTCGCTCGCCCGGTGGCGTCGGCAGCTGCATTTGCAGGCGCGTCTCTAGGTACCGCGTTGTCACAAGCGGCGGCCGAGGCGGCCGAGAAGGGGGCTCACGAAAGCCACAAAAACGCGGTGGCCACCTGCCCGAGCTGTGGGGGGGGAAATCCCCCGCAACAACGTTATTGTAGCTCATGTGGTTTCATTTTGGGCGTGAGGTCGAGTTCTCCGTCCGAAGTCGTCGCGAACGCCCCTTCGGACGGTGCGCTTCAGGATTCATTGGGCCGCGAGGTGCGTGAATCCGAATCGCGCGACACGGTTCGTGTATGTCCCCGGTGCCAGGGCGTGTCTGATACGGGGGCGAGTTTTTGCCGGTACTGCGGCTCCCATCTCGCGATGGCACTGAGTATGGAAAGCGGTCACGGGAACGGTCACGAGAGTGGTCACCTAAGCGGCCGGGCAGCCGGCGAACCTGCAGGAACAGGCCAAGATCTCGGCGACGAACCCACGAGTCAAGCGCCCATCGAGCCCGGTTACGGGCGGATTCTGGTGATTGATCGCGATGGGGTGGAGGGCGCGTCGTTTCCGCTGCTCGGGTCGCTCGACATCGGTCGTACCGAAGGCGACGTGCGCATTGCCGACGACGTGTATGTGTGCCCGAGGCATGCGCGACTCACTGTTCGAGGAGATGAGGTTTGGATTATTGACTTGGCCAGCGTGAATGGTGTTTACCTTCGCTTTCCT
>JAHFDX010000427.1:3249-4281 GCA_023248785.1 Myxococcales bacterium | reverse complement strand
CCACCGCAAGGGGCCCCCGAGCGCCCTCCGGCACTTCAGCGAGAACACACCCGTCCGGTGCCAAAATCACGCTCCCCCCTTGCCCGGGAACGCGCACTTCTCCCCGTGCCCAATTTGCATTTACAACGAACAGCGAATGCTCCCTCGCCAGCGCAACCATCAGCTCACGTCGCGTATCGGGCATCTCCACCCACGCGGTCGGAAAAAACAAAATGTCTGACTGGGCAAGCGCTTCCACGGCTTCTTCACGGAGAAAGTGAACGTCATAACAAATGCAAAGCGTGGCTTGACGCGTGCCCAGCTGAAACACGGGATAGGGGTTGTCGCTTTGACTCGCCCACGTTTCCGGGTCCCAAGGATGACGTTTGGCGTATCGAAAGAGCACGCTCCCGTCCGGCCGAAAGCCAACCATCGTGTTGAAGATCGCCGCGCCCCTCTGCTCAATCAGAGGCGCGATGAGCGTGATGGATCGCGCGGTGGCTATCGCCGCCAACGCTCGCTCTGTCGGACCGAACGCCAATTCCGCAAAGCGAGACAGGTCTTCGAAGCCCGCCGCAGAAATGTAACCGGTAAGGATTGTTTCAGGTAGTAGGACACAATCGCCTTGCACATTCGCAATGGCCGCATCCACGATGCCAAGCATTTGTTCTGGCGCGCCAAAACGTGAGGGAACCTGAAGAGCGACAATCGTGAGGGCTGACATGCACACTCATCGTAGATCGAGAGTGCGCATCGTTCTCTTCAATACCAGGGCCTTCATGGGTCACCGGCGCACATTGCACGACGAAATACGATATCGAATTGGCTGTTTCTTTCGACGCAAACTCGTCGAATGCTATGATGTACTATGCCGTGTCGCGTCGTCGTCAGTTCAGACAAGATGCGTTGCGCGATTGACTACAAGCGGGGCGCGCCTGCTGAGGTTCCGCCCACGGTCGACGAACTCGTCGCGACGCTTCGACACGAAGGGATCCACCCATCCGACATAGACCTCGTCCGTGCAGCAGTTCAGGAACTGACCGGCAAGGCTGA
>JAHFDX010000427.1:0-3239 GCA_023248785.1 Myxococcales bacterium | reverse complement strand
TCGTGGCGGTCGGAACTGCCACCCAGCCGGGGATCGATGGGAAAATGGAATGGTTCGTCGACGTGGCCGGCGAACAGCAAAAGGCCGGTTCAACCGACGAACACAACCGGATCGATTTTCGCGAGCGGCGCGCATTCGTTCAGGTGACCAACGGTCAACTCGTCGCAAGGTTTACGCCCCCCCGCGTGGGCCAAGCCGGGGCCGATGTGTACGGGGGGGAGATCAAACCGAATAAGCCCGCCGAGAATAAGCCTCAACCGGGCAAGAACATCGCGGTGTCACCTGACGGAATGGAATTCAAGTCCACCATGGACGGCCATCTGTTTGTCGCCGGCCGCAAGCTTTCGGTGGACCAGCTTTGCGAAATCCGCGGCGATGTAGATTTCAAAACCGGCAATGTTCGATATCCAGGAAATGTTCAAATCACTGGCAGCATCATTCCCGGATTTCGCGTTGAGGCCAGCGGCAACGTCATAGTCTCGGGTCTTGTGGACAATGGCGAAATTCGTGCTGAAGGTGATGTCGTTGTTCAAGGCGGCATCGTGGGGCATTCGCGGGTACTTGCACGGGGGAACATTTCAGCGAAATTCGTCCAGGAATCGCTGCTCCAGGCCGATGGCGACATCACGATCGCCGATGCCATTGTGCAATCCATCGTCAGCAGCTGCCGCAACTTTACGATCACGAGCCGCAGCGGTTCGAAGGGCATCTTGGGTGGAAAGCTCTACGCGTTGAATGACGTAACGACGTGCTGCATTGGTTCCGACTTGGCCATTCCAACACTCATCACAATCGGCGTAAGCGCCAAACATCTTTTCGACGAGCACCAGTTGCAGTCAGGGTTGGCCGAGCAAAAAAAGGAAAATGCTCGCGTCCAAAAACTACTCGACAGTACGAAGAGCCCCGGTCTGCCGCCCATCAGAGGCGCCCCAGCCCAGGCGAGCGTGGCCAGAGCACCCTCGGTTGTCGTTGAAAAACCGGCCACGAAACCATCCTCTCTTGGCGACGCGAAGTTGACCGCGCCGCCACCACTTGGGGCGGTTCGCGTCTACGGAACAGCGTTCGAAGGAACCACTCTGTTTTTTGTGAAGCGCCAGCACAAGCTCCAGGAACAGCACACGTTCGTCGTGTTCCGGCTGAATCCCGCCGACGACACAGTCGTGACGGACACGTTGATCCCATAGCTTTGTTCCGAATGCGCTAAATCGCCGGCAGACCCAACGATGATCGTGGGGGTCGCTACGCACAGCGACACGCGCGGGTCGCCGGATCCAAATTGCCGATCACAGACTTGAAATGCTGTCGAACACGCAACCAATGTCTCACGTCGGAACAATCAGCAACTTCAGCTGTATCCTTCACACAGTGTCCGATGGGCGCGCACCATAATATTTCGTAGGCACTTGACCCAAAGACCACTTTGGTCAGGATGAGGGAACGAACCTTTTTCTTCGTGATGGAGGCCCATGAAATCAACGAACCAAACCCGCGCGAGCGTTGCGCAGGGAACCGCATTGATACCGATCCTTATTACTTTTATCACGGTATCTGGTTGTTCGAGTGCAGTCGCACCGAACGGTTTTGCAAGTGATGCTTCCGCCGATGCCACGCCTTTAACGGCCGCAAGCGCGCACCCGTTCTTTGAGCTTCCCATCGATCCGAGTGACTCGGCGAACGAGTCGTTCGGCGTAAATCCATTTGGATTTCATATTGCCGACCATGGCTCGGACGGGCATCCCGGCTTTGACTTTGAGTTCAAGCCTGGGTCCAAGGCGTACGTGCCGGCGGACGGAACGGTATCCACGATAATGGCCGATTCGTACGATCCCACCACGTCAACGATTCAACTTGAGCATCAATTCGAAGGGAAAAATTACCGTACCGTGTACACGAACATTAAGAGTGTTGATCCCGCCATCGTGAAGGGCGCCGCTGTGAAACAGGGGCAAGTTCTCGGCACGCCAGGAACGGTCTCACGCTATCAGGGTGGCCGCACTGTGCAGTACGGAATGGTTCACTTTCAGGTCGATGACTTTTCGGCCAACTATGGGCTCACCAATCCGAGCGCCGTAAGTCCCGAGGGATACTTCACGGAGGGTGCCAAAGCGAAGCTCAAGGAGCTTTGGAACAAGGCCGCCTACGAACAAGAAGCATGTGAGCCCTTCTTAACCAATCCGCGCGGAATGACGGACAACCCGACAATCACACGCACCTGGGTCTCCACGTCGGCTTCACAGAGCACTCCCGCAAAGCTCGAGATGTCGTGTGCGAGCGATGGCAAGAGCACGAAGTACACGTATCGTTTTCTGGACGGTTCAGGGAACGCAACAGAGCAAGGAAGCGCGGACGTTCACGTTCAACCAGGGGGCCTTACATACGTGGATTTTTTGCCGACGTCGGGGACCAAAACCCTCGCGGTGTACACCATCCTCGACGCCTCGATGTCGATATCATTTGGATCTCCAGGTGGAGCCAGGCCCGATTCTTTGTCCGCTGCAGCGGCGTACGCAACAACGAATCCCTAACGCGTGGGGGTCATCTGGATCTAGCTGAGTGAGTGGTCAACATGGGAAGAGAGGCGGAGGAGGGGGAGTTCTCGCTCGTCCGATTCTCGAGAGAACAAAGTGCGGCAGATTCGAGACCTGCCGCGTGTACGATGTAGCGTCCCGCGATCGTGCAGGTTACTTGAGCGCGTTCGGATCGCCTTGAAAGAACGCGATGTTCACAGTATCGCGGCGGGCAATCACGGCGCGCGATCCGTCTTTGCTCAGGTACACAACCTTGAAGTAGATCGCGCCATCGGCAAATCCAGTGTCAAGGGTCGCTCTCGGCTCGCCCGCAGTTGCATCGAGAACGAGGCCGATCCGTGAGTCCGCAGCGAGAGCGTACTTTGAATCGCCGGTGGTCGTCGTATCTGCGGACTTGGTGGTTGCCCACAACGCAGACCAGCTCGACACTCCGGTTTCGGTGTCGACAATCGTCAGCTCGCCGGTCTTTACGCCCACGGCGATGTGTTTTCCGTCGGGAGCGAGAGCACCGGGAGTATACGGCCACGCAACCGTGGGCGCCTTCCACGTGAGGGTGCCCGAAGGCAGATCGTGCTTGTAGAGAAAACCGTCGCCCGCGCCCAGGTAGATGGACTTTTCGTTTGCGTCGAATGTAATCCCTCGGAGTTGGCCTCGGGTCTGAAACGAACGGATCGGCTTTCTCGATTCGCGATCGACGATCACACCCAGCCC
>JAHFDX010000426.1 GCA_023248785.1 Myxococcales bacterium | reverse complement strand
CACGTGGTATGAGTCGCGCCTATGAAGCTCGTCACGTTCGATTCAAATGGGCAACCACGGGTAGGCCTCATCCACGAAGACAAGCTGATTGACCTTGTGGCAGCCGTACGACGGCTCGACGTGATCCCCGGAGGTCGGGGCAAGGACGAGGGGTTTGCGCGTGCGCGCGTCGGTAACTCGATGCTCGAACTTATCGAGCGTGGCGAACACGCACTCGATGCCGCGCGGGCAGTTCTGCAGAACGCGGCTTCGTTGCCAGAAGCGCACGACGGGTTTCCGATTGTTCATGAGCTTTCTCAGACAAGGTTGCTCGCTCCCATTCCACGGCCGCCATCCATGCGAGACGGTTACGCCTTTCGCCAGCACGTTGTCACCGCGCGCAAAAATCGCGGACTCGAAATGATCCCTGAATTCGATCAGTTTCCCGTCTTTTACTTCACCAATCACAACAGCGTCGTTGGTCCAGGCGACGTTGTGGTTGAACGCGATCACTTAGAACGCCTCGACTACGAGCTCGAGGTCGCGGTCGTGATTGCGAAATCGGGCTCGAATTGGAGCGTCAAGGAAGCCGACGCATCCCTTTTTGGTCTTCTTGTCATGAACGATTGGTCAGCGCGCGCTCTGCAAATGGAAGAAATGAAGCTCTCGCTCGGACCTGCGAAAGGGAAGGACTTCGCAACGTCACTCGGTCCCTTTCTTGTCACTCTCGATGAGCTGAAAGACCGCACGACAGAAAGTCCGCGAGGGCGAACGTTTGACCTTCCCATGCGGGCGTTCATCAACGGTAAGCAGCTATCGCAAGGCAATGTGAAGGATATGAACTGGACCTTCGCCGAAATCGTAGCGCGCGCGAGCTACGGAGTGACCATGCACGCGGGCGATGTCATCGGTTCCGGCACGTGCGGCACCGGCTGCTTGCTCGAGCTGAACGGTTCAAAAATCACCGACAATCTTTGGCTCAAGGCAGGCGACAACGTGCGCCTTGAAGTGGACAAACTCGGCGTTCTCGAAAATCGTATCGTTTCCCGCGAAGGGTCCACTCACATCGCACCAGAGCTACGTAGCACTAAAACGTAACTTTCGTTGGCACGTTATTGGCAGCCTCCAAAATACGCGCCTCTTCCGGGCGTTGCGGGATGTGGCCCAAGAGTTTGTCAATAAGAAGGGTCGTTGCGTCAAGCAACTCGCGAACGGAGCGCTCAAGCGCGCCATTCGAGCCCAACGCGTCGTACGCCATGCGCATATTTTGTAACTCAATGCGCACTATTTCAAGGTACTCACGCTCCGCTTCGCCAGCGACGGGAACGGGAAGCTTACTAAAGGTGCGCGCCATCCCTGCCGACATGCGAATCATGACGGCCGCCGCGTCCTTTGGCCCTGGCAATCGCCGCGACGTCGCAATGCGGCGAAGCACGGGCAATACACGGCGTACAACGGAAAGGGGTCGCAAACCACACAAGCATACCTCGCATCGAGTGCCCAAACACGTTTGGTTCGTTAGCCATCGACCAGTGCCGAAACCAGAACTAGATTGCCCCGCACATCGGGCTCATTTGAGCATTGGGCAGGGCAGCTTTTACAGCGTGGTTGGTTAATGGAAGAGGTCGCCATGAATGTCGTTGAGCATCTCCGAGAACGCGAAGGCCAGTCCGGTGTTGTGGCTGTTCACCCTCACGAGCTTCCAGACGCACTCGGTGTGCGCCAAGCGTTGCTCGCCCAACACGCGTGGCGCGTTTTACCCGTCAGCGAACGACTGGCGCGCCTCGGCCGATGGGAACGCGCAATCCGACAAGACGAGGCCACGTTCATCGAAAGGCTCGCGCAAGCCACAAACACCTCGCGCGCAGCCATCTTGGAGCACGAGTGGCAACCTTTTCTGCGAGCGTTGGAATCACTGCGTGAGAGCATTCTGAAGTCGACACATGCAACGTTTGCCGCTGCAAGCGACCGCGTCAGCCACGTGGCTATTCCTTTGGGCATCGTAGCGCACGAACCCGGCGATTCCTTCGCGGCACCGCTCTACGAGCTCTTCGTCGCCCTTCTTATGGGCAACGCAGTTGTGTCGCTCAAGCCCGGCACGTTTGCGGCAGCCTGGTCCGTCGCTCGCCGGCATTTCGATCGAAGCGGACTTCCACACGATCTGTGGCGCTGCGACTCGTCCGAAGCGGATCGATGGATGTTCGCACCTGAAATACCAGCGCCGGGTCTGAATGGCACCGGCGCGCTCTTGGTATTGCGAGGCGCTTCATCGCACGTCGTCAACTCGTTTGCGCGCTTTCGTCAGCTTCAGCTCGAGCTGAAGCAAAGGTGGCCGATTTCGCACGTGATCGCCCATCCGCCACTCGATGCGATGAACCTCTCCGCGGACGGCCTCGTTCAACATATGGTGCAATCAACACAAGAAGCCATCGAACGCGTGCACGAAATCGGCCGGGTCGCCGTTGTTTATGTTCTTGCTGGCCGGATGTCCGACGCCGAAGGCCTGGCTTCTCGCTTGGACGTACCGGTCGTCGCGCTCGACACATCCCCCCTCGCCGACGTGACCATCTTGGCGCGAATGCCCACAACCACGCGCCGATATTGCGCATCGAAAGTTACAATTCGTCGCGGCGTTAGCGAACGCGTGACAACTCAGCTCATCGAGGCGGCTTCTGCCGTGCGAGATCGCTTCGTGGCCAAACATGCGCGAGGCAGATGTACTTCACGCTGAGTAGTTCAACGCACCCAGCGCGCGAGCTCCCCATTGTCGTTGAGATCCCCCACGCCGGGCTCGATTTGCCCGAACCTCTTTCGCGCCACGTGGCCGCATCGGAAGAGGCGCGCCTTCGCGATTCCGACGCGTACGTCGACCGCATCTTCGCACTTGCACCCAAGGTGGGAGCGTCGCTCCTAGTATCAAACGTGTCGCGGTACGTCATCGATCTCAACCGCGCCCCCACGGACTACGACGATGGCGTGGTCGAGGGCGGCGGTGGCGCACCCAAGTTGCGACACGGGCTGATTTGGCGCGTGACGGGTCAGGGCGAGCCCGCCCTTGTCGAGCGATTGAAACTGTCGACCCTCGGCGAATTGATCCGTGAGATCTACGATCCGTACCACATGGCTCTGCGTAGGGAGCTCGACCGCAAGCGCGCACTGTTTGGCCACGTCGTCCTCATCGCTGCTCACTCAATGCCCAGCCGCGATTTGCGAGGGCGGCTGCGCGCAGATATCGTCCCTGGCACTCAGGGAATGACGACTGCGGGTCCCCGGATCATCGCTTCCGTTGAGCGATGCGTCCGGAAACGTCGATGGTCTCTGGTCCACGACGATCCCTATCGCGGCGGTTACACAACACGACACTATGGCGATCCAAATGCTGGATTTCATGCAATTCAGGTCGAAATCAACCGCCGCCTCTATTTTGACGAGGAACGCCTCGTGTCGCACTCCGGCATAGTAAAACTCGAGGCGTTCGCAACGGATCTGATCGAAACAGTCGCAAGCGCGCTAGGTTAATATCTTCGAACGTCACGGATACCATTGGACCGCATCACTGTTCGCTTTCACTTGACAAACTACAAGCAAAAGGGCAGGTTTCGGGCCCTCGTTTTCAAAGGGAACCTTCCGCCATGGCCAAAAGCGACATCACTGGAAAGCGCAAAATGAGCGCGCAGAACGTTTCCCACTCGAACATCAAGACCAAGCGCTGGCAACACGCGAATATTCAATCGCGAAGAGTTTGGGTCCCCGAGCTGGGTCGCTTCGTCACGCTAAACCTCACGACGCGCGACATCCGCACAATCGACAAGATCGGCATCTCCACTTACGCAAAACGCTACGGCGTCAAGCTCACGCGAATCTAGACCGATCTAGGTTTCGTGCACCGAGCCCGCGGAACAATCACTCGAGTACGAGGCTTCGAAATGCCCGCGCGACGCGATCGTCTTGCGTAACACCGAGCATAACGCCTACTCCATCCGCAACCTGTCGCGCAAACGGCGCTTCGTGGCTAAGAACCCTGCGAGCAAGTTCATCGAGCTGCTTGTGCGCAGCGGATACGCCCGAAACACCGAGCGACCACGCGACCACTCCTCCGACCTCAACGAGCAGAATGGGCGTGGCGGCGGCGAGCGGAGTGCCCGGTTTTGCCCGCGGAGTGCCTTTGCGGAGAGGCTCGCCAAGGGTGGGTGCGCGAAGATCAAGTGCGTCGATAGAAACACCGTCCTCGTGGACTTCGTAGCACGCGATGCAGAAGCCTCGCCTCACGTCGCATGCCGCAACCACGTGAACGCATCGTCCGTCGAGCG
>JAHFDX010000425.1 GCA_023248785.1 Myxococcales bacterium | reverse complement strand
GCCCTCCCAAATACTTACGGTACCGGCAGGGGTGTTGCTCACCGTGTTTGGAAACAGGTTTGGGTTGATGTAACGCGGCTCCTCTGTGATGAGCACGCGTTCGAGCTCCTCGATCGCTTCGATCGAAGGCATCGCCGTTGACCCCACGTATCCGACGCGCAACGGATCTGCGAGCCACGCACCGTCGCGCTTCAAGGTGGCATCGTGCAGTGCAAGGCGCGCAGAACTCACCATTAGTTTCGTATGGCGGTCGAACGTCCGATGACCTTTTTCGCCCAGGTAGACCTTCGGATCGAAATCAGCCACTTCAAGCACACGCCGGGTAGATGTTGCATGGGCATTCGCTGCTGTGATCGGCAGTGCGGGCTTGGGTGGCGCTGCGAGGAGCCCACGGCAGAAGGCGTGCGCTGAACCTGCAGCGCTAAGAACGCCGAACCCTGTGATAGCGAAAGGCATTAACGCGCTCCTTCGGGTGCGGGAAGGACGCCCGTTTTGGCCAGGCAAACGACTGCGTTGTATCCGCCGAACGCCAACGAATTATTGAGGACCACGTTGGCCTTGCCTGGCCTTGCAACATTGGCGACAACATCAAGATCGCATTCCGGGTCCGGATTTTCGAAATGGAGCGTTGGCGGATACATTTGCTTGTCGAGCGTTTCCAGACACGCAATCGCTTCAAGAGCACTGGCTGCACCCATGCAATGCCCAAGCTGACTTTTGTTGCTCGTGAGCGGCACGCGCCGCGCGCCAAACACTTCTTTCACCACGGTCGCTTCGGCGGCGTCGTTGTGTTTGGTACCTGTGCCGTGGGCGTTGATGAAATCAATTTGGTCGGTCGTGATTCCACTTCGTAGAATGGCTTCGCGCATGGCTGCGATGGTTCCTTCGGCCTCGGGGTGAGGTCGTGTGACATGGAACGCATCGCACGACAGCGCCCAACCACCGATTTCCGCGAGAGGCGTTGCACCGCGACGAACGACGGACTCCTCTGATTCCATCACAAACGCCGCGGCGCCTTCTCCGAGGATGATGCCCTGACGATCGCGATCGAACGGACGACATCGGTCCGGCGACATCGCTGCAAGCCGAACGAAACCTGCAAACTGAAGCGGCACGATCATCTCCGAAGCGCAAACGATCACCACATCGGCTCGACCAGTGCGTACCCAATCGGATGCCGTGCCCATCGCATAGTTCCCAGCCGCACACGCGGCGTTTAGCGTCTGGGTCGGACCGCAGGTGCCAATACGGTCGGCGAGAACACCCACGATGCGTCCGGCGCCGTATCGTTGAAATCGTTCCCCGTCGAACCCGTCTTTACCGTGCGCGATGAAGTCGTCTTGGAGGCTCGTCATCAGCCCGCCTTCGCCCATGGTGGTGCCAAACACGACGGAAGCCTCTGCTCGCGACGCGTCCGGCAAGTTCGCATCCGCGAGCGCTTGAAGCGTTGCGGCCAAGCCCATGGCTCCGCAGCGATCCACGCGCGGGATGTCTTCCCTTGGAATGTGGTCTTGTGCACGAAACTCGGAGACCTCGCCGCCCATGTGCCGGCCGATGCGCTCCGTATCAAACGAGCGAATGCGTGCAATCCCACTGCGCCCCGCCATCAGGGCCTCGCCGAACGAGGAACGGTTGAGCCCGAGGGAGCTGATAACTCCCGTCCCTGTTACAAATACCCGACGTGCGCGCACGACAACGACTTACGCGGATGCGCGGCATTCCTCAACGCGTTTATGCCCAAATTGGGCCGCGAAAGTGCCTTCGCGGAGCAACGGGTTCGCAACATGTGTGCCTTGCGCGGAGGCCGCATTGGCATTATCCGAAACGCCGCGGAATGACGACTACCGAGTTGCTGCACCTGTTTAAGCGCCTGGCGACCGAGGTCGTCGAAAAGGACTTTGCGAGCGTGTCGGAAGCGACCGAGATCGCGTCCTTGGGCATCGATTCCTTAGGAATGATGGAAATCATTGGGGCAATGGAGCGGCAGCTCAAGATTCAAATCCCAGACGAGAGCCTGGGAGGAATTCAAACGGTCCGCGATTTGATTCAAGTTGTGGAGCGACAACAGATGGCATCGTGATGCCCACCGTGACGGAGGTCTGAAGGTTATGGCGAATCTCAAGGAAGAACTCAGGGCGCTCGTGAGCGAAGTTTCGGAAATTGAGAGCATTCCGGACGCGGCGAGCTTCAAGGACCTCGGCATCGACTCGATGATGGGTGTCGAAATCGTCGCTGCTGTCGAGCGGAAGTACCAAATCAAGATCACCGACGCAGAGCTCGCGCAATTCGAGAACCTCGAAAGTGCCTACCAGCTCGTGTCGCGAAAGATCGAAGCGAACGCACCCGCGACCGCAACAGCCTAACTCCGCTCCTCCCCCGAAATCGGGGGAGGAATCAAAGGAGGAGGTCAGACAACTATCGTTTCAGGATGACCGGTTGGGATGCGTAGGTTGACTTCCAGGTTTGAAGCACAGTCGCCAAGTTCGCCCAGACGAGGATACCGCTCGTAGCCTCCGCTTTGTATTTCGTAATCGCGGCAACGGCTGATGTCTTGATGGATGCGTCGCGGTGATAGGCGCACTGTTTTGTCATCAGCGTCACCGTGTACATCTTCCCTTTTTCGAGCTCGCCATTCTTGTACTTCGTCATCAACATATCGAGCCCAGACCCAAAGCTGTCGTTCGCGAGTTCGTAGGTCCCAATGCTCGGCAGGGTCTGGTTAGGATCATCGACGAAGTACTCGTTCGCGCTTTTCGGTCGCCATACTCCGGACGCGTTTTGATCCTGCTGATGGAGACCCGACGCCGCGCCCCAGAGCGCTTGTGCCGTCCACTGATAGTCCGATCGGAGCGCTTTGAGCGGGCTGCGAAAGCGTGTCCAGTCTTCCTCGCTTGCTGGATTCGCCACGTGGCCGCCCACGATGCCAGACGTTGGAACTCCCATATCAATGAGGGTCTTCGCGACGTCAGCGTAGTTGAAGCCGCCCGTTCCATCTTTTTCATGCGAGTGTGCATCGACGGCGACTTGCCCCGGTGCGAATTCGTTAAGATACTTGACTAGATTCTTCCCGTCGGTCGCTGCCATCACCGTCGTTGTGTCCCACTTCTTGATTTGATCGAGGTAGGTCATCTCCGATTGCATGTCGTACGCGCCGCCGGCATCGCGGATCGCTTTCGCGAAATCGACGGTTGCGGATCGGTTGCTCAAGTATTCGTCTTTGTTGTTCGAATTGACGACGTCTTTGCAGTCGACGTTGTTTTCCTGCTCGTTGTGTGAAACGAGCGTGGCGTAGATTCGCGTGGCAGCTGTCGTGGATCCATCCGGCTTGCCCGTGTCCCGCGCACCGCCATCCGCCGGCTGCCCGCCATCGTTGCTCGGTGTTCCCGAGTCGATTGCGCCGCCAGAATCGGCTCCTGAAGGGCCGGTGTTAATAGAGTCCGCCGAGTTTCCGCTGCATCCGAACGTGAAGAGTAAAGCCCAATGTAAGCTACGCATGAAAAAGCCTCCGTAAGCTCAGAATGCAACGTAGGTGCCAAAGGTTGCTACCAAGAATACGCCTCAAACGCCTCACAGATCGCTCCTTTGGGGGACGGAGATGAACGGGAAGTCGGTCACAGAAAAACGTCCTTGGACGGGACTCGGAACGGATCGCGGGGCCTCTGGACGATCCATTGGCGCGCGATCTTTGGTACAAATCCCGGTTCCCATGTCGTCTGGCGTATTTCGTAAGGTTGACCCCGCCCTCGATTTCCCGCGCGAAGAGCGCACCATTCTCGCCTTCTGGAAAGAGCGTGACATCTTTCGCAAGTCGCTTTCCGTGCGCGAGGGGGCCGACCCTTTCGTGTTTTACGAAGGGCCGCCGACGGCGAATGGACTCCCGCACAATGGGCACGTTCTCACGAGGGTGATCAAAGACATCTTTCCACGTTACAAAACGATGCGAGGTTTCCACGTTCCACGAAAAGCGGGGTGGGATACGCACGGGCTTCCCGTCGAGGTCGAGGTCGAAAAAGAGCTGCGCATCCACGGAAAGGCTGCAATTGAGGAGTACGGTGTTGAGCCATTTGTGCGCCGATGCATCGACTCCGTGTTTCGTTACACAAAGGAATGGGAAGAGCTTACGGACCGCGTCGCATTCTGGTGCGATCTGAAGGAGGCGTATGTCACCTACCACCAGAGCTACGTCGAGAGCGTGTGGTGGGCGCTGAGCGAACTCTTCCGAAAGGGCCTCCTCTATCGCGGACACAAAGTCGTGTGGTGGTGGGCGCAGGGAGGAACGGCGCTAAGTTC
>JAHFDX010000424.1 GCA_023248785.1 Myxococcales bacterium | reverse complement strand
CTCGAATGCGGAACCGGGCCGTACTTCTACCTTCCGAAGATGGAGAGCCATCTCGAGGCGCGTCTTTGGAATGATGTCTTCCTCTTTGCGCAGGAGAAGTTGGGAATCGCGCGCGGAACTATCAAAGCCACGTGCTTAATCGAAACGCTTCCCGCCGGTTTCGAGATGGACGAGATCCTCTACGAGCTGCGCGAACACTCCGCGGGACTCAATTGTGGGCGGTGGGATTACATTTTTAGCTTCATCAAGAAGCGGTGCCTCGACGCAAACGCCGTGCTGCCCGACCGCGCGCAAGTGACGATGGACCGAGCGTTTCTCAAGGCGTACGTGCAGCTGCTCATTCAGACCTGTCATAAGCGCGGCGTTCACGCAATGGGAGGGATGGCGGCGCAGATTCCCATCAAGGACAACCCGGAGGCGAATGAAGCCGCGATTTCCAAAGTGCGCGCCGACAAGTTGCGCGAAGTCCAAGAGGGACACGATGGAACCTGGGTGGCACACCCCGGCCTGGTCCCACTGGCGCTCGAAGTGTTCAACGAACACATGAAGGGTGAAAACCAGCTCGGGAAGTTGCGCGACGATGTCCGCGTATCGGCGTCAGATCTGCTTTCTTTGCATGAAGGCGCACGAACCGAGGCTGGTTTGCGGCACAACATTCGCGTGGGCATCCTGTACATCGAGGCATGGCTTCGCGGAGTAGGCTGCGTGCCCATCTACAACTTGATGGAAGACGCTGCGACGGCCGAAATCTCACGCGCGCAGGTATGGCAGTGGCTTGCCCACGGGGCCGAACTTTCGGGTTCATCGGCGGGCTCTTATGTGCTCACTAGAGATCGGTTTTTGGCGATCGTGGCCGAGGAGATGAGCCAGATCGAGGGCGAGGTCGGCGCGCGCTTTGTTTCCGGAAAGTTTCAGGAAGCACGTCGCATGTTTGAGGACCTATCCACCCGTGATCGTTTCGAGGAGTTTTTGACGCTCCCCGCGTACGATGCGTTGGTGGCGCAGGGGTTGTAATGCAGGGTTGCATGAGAACCATCGGCTGAAGGAGAACGAAAACAATGTCGGATGCACAGTGGTTGGCCAAGCGCTTTGAGGGGATTGTTCGCAGCTATTCGGAAGCAGACGTCGCTCGGCTGCGTGGCTCATTCAAGATCGAGTACACGATTGCCACGCTTGGAGCGAAGCGCCTGTGGGAGCTGTTGAATACCGAAGCCTTCATCGGGGCGCTCGGGGCGCTCACCGGCAACATGGCTGTGCAGCAAGTTCGCGCGGGCCTGAAGGCCGTTTACCTATCGGGTTGGCAGGTTGCTGCCGACGCGAACTCGGCGGGGAGAATGTACCCGGACCAGAGTTTGTATCCCGTCGACAGCGTTCCTGCCGTGGTTCGCAAAGTTAACAACGCGCTGATTCAATCCGATCAGATCGAGCACGCAGAAGGCGGTGTAAAGCGCCACTGGCTCGTACCGATCTTGGCGGACGCCGAAGCGGGATTTGGTGGCCCACTTAACGCGTATGAACTCATGAAGGGCATGATTGAAGCCGGCGCGGCAGGAGTTCACTTCGAAGACCAACTCGCCTCTGAAAAGAAGTGCGGGCACATGGGTGGCAAGGTGCTTATTCCCACCAGTCAATTCCTTCGCACGCTTTCCGCGGCGCGACTTGCTGCCGACGTCGCCGGCGTTCCCACCGTGCTCGTCGCTCGCACAGATGCTGACAGCGCGAAGTTGCTCACGTCGGACGTCGACGAACGCGACCGCCCCTTCATTCTCAAGGGTGAGCGTACTGCCGAGGGTTTCTACCTCATCAAGAGCGGTGTCGAGACGGCGATTGCGCGCGGCGTTGCATACGCACCCTATGCGGATCTCGTGTGGTGCGAGACAAGCACGCCTGATCTCAATCAAGCCAAACAGTTCGCAGAAGGCGTCCGTTCAAAGTTCCCGAACAAGATGTTGGCGTACAACTGCTCGCCGTCGTTCAACTGGAAAAAGAACCTCGACGATGCCACGATTGCGAAGTTCCAGCGCGAGCTCGGGGCCATGGGTTACAAATTCCAATTTGTAACCCTCGCCGGCTTTCACGCGCTCAACTTCAGCATGTACGAACTTGCGCGCAAGTACCGCGAGCGTGGAATGTCCGCATACAGCGACTTTCAACAAGGCGAATTTGCTGCGGAAAAAGACGGATATTCGGCGACAAAACACCAGCGCGAGGTGGGTACCGGGTACTTCGATACGGTGGCAGAGGTCATCAGTGGCGGGAAAGCTTCGACGCTCGCCCTCGTGGGATCGACCGAAAAAGACCAATTTCAGTGAGAATCAATTGTCACGCTTGTGCCTTACGCCGCTAGACTTATGTGAGGTGCAAGCGATGCGAGCGTTCCTGTCGATTCCTGCGGTCAAAATTGTCTCGGGCTTGTTGCTTGGCGGTGTCATGAGCGTTGGCGCCTGGAGTGTATGCAGAGCCGTACGCGGCGACTGTTGCGCCCCCGGGGCGTCGTGCTGTGTGCCAGGTGCCGAGTGCTGCAACCGCACACACGCCTCGCGCTAACGGCAAGTGCACAAACGTGCGTGACGTTTGTGAAGACGAGCTCGATGATTGGATGGCGCGTTTGGCGCTGGGCGATCGTTCAGCATTCGAGCCGCTCTACCGCGCGCTTCACCCTCGAGCGTTGCGATTTTGCCGAGCCAAGCTAGGTAGTCTCGATGCGGAAGACGTGGCGCATGAGATTCTCGAGCGTGTCTTTTTTCGCGCAGCCGAGTTTGAGAGCGGGCGCCCCGTGTTGCCTTGGTTCTATGCCGTTGCGGCCAATCAAGTCCGCACCGTGATTCGACGAAGACAGAGGCGAAAGCGATTGGACGATGTACACCCCGAGCCACCTCACGCGAACGACCCCGAGGCCGAACTCGTCGACCGCGAAGTTCGATCGGCGCTCGATCAAGCGATCGCCAAGCTCGACGGTGAATCGCACGACGCCATTCAGTCGCTCCTGGGCGAGCGAGCGCGGCCAGATGTGCCGCCTGCCACATTTCGCAAGCGAGTGTCCCGCATCTACGCGCGCCTGCGCGGTGCTCTAGGGGTCCCCGATGGAGACTAATGAGCGTATCTCGCGATTGAGGCGGACGTACGAGATAGGGCGTCTCTGGTCAGGAGTGTGGCGCGCAAGTCTCGTAGCGATGGGGCTGATGTTCGCCATGTGGTTGCGGTTCGACTCGATCGTCTGGAGCTTTTGTCTCGTGCCGTTTTTGGTGCTCGGATTTACGGAATGGGTTGGCCAAGATGTCATGCGTGGCGCGCGCCGCGGAGCCATTGGCGGTCTCGTCCCTACACTTGTGCCTGCGGTGGTCTTACGACCGTGCTGCGGAGTAGACGGCATGATGACGGCTGCGAGTTGTTGCACGATGCCTTCGGTGTGTACCGCGTTGGGCGCCGTGCTCGGATTGGCGGTCGCATGGACCGCGTCTGGAAAACGAGCTTCCCATGCGACGTATGCGGGCGTTGCGCTGGGAGCGATGTCGGTTGCCTTTGTTCGGTGCGGGGGACTTTTCCTTGGCGAGGCATTGGGTCTGCTCGGGGGTCTGGCCGCGGGCGTGATAAGCCTCGCCGCTGGACGCATGGTGTTTGCACGCATCCGGGCGTAATCCGGCGTAGAACTTTGGGTAGCCAGGCTGTGACGGGGCGCCTAAACAGAACTCCATGCCACGCACGGTTGATGTCGCGAATTGAAGTGATACGAAGGAGCTTGCTATGAACATTCGTCGTGCGAATGAACGAGGACATGCAGATCACGGGTGGCTTCGCACCTTTCATACGTTCTCGTTTGCGGATTATTACGATCCCGCGAACATGGGATTTCGGACGTTACGCGTAATCAACGAGGACTACGTTCATCCCGGCAAAGGTTTCGGAACGCATCCGCATCGCGATATGGAAATCGTAACCTACGTTCTTGAGGGCGCGCTCGAGCACAAAGACAGCATGGGCAACGGGTCCGTGATTCGACCTGGCGATGTGCAGCGGATGAGCGCGGGCACGGGCGTTACGCACAGTGAGGTCAACGGCAGCAAGAACGAGCTTGTGCACTTGCTTCAGATTTGGATCGTGCCTGATCGGCGTAACTATCCGCCGAGCTACGAGCAGAAGAACTTTTCGGTTGACGAAAAGCGCGACCAGTTACTTCTCGTTGCGAGTGCAGATGGGCGAGATGGTTCGGTCACGATTCACCAGGATGCAAGGTTGTTCGCCTCCGTGATTTCCACGCAACAACGGATTGAATACGTCAATCCAGCGGGGC
>JAHFDX010000423.1 GCA_023248785.1 Myxococcales bacterium | reverse complement strand
CGCCTCGGGATGACATCGAGATTTTCGCGTCGGAATGACATTGAAATTCTCAGCTCGGAATGACATTGAATTACTGGAAAAGCGGGGGTTGGCCGGTCATCTCGATGACCGAGCGCCAAAGGTCTCCTTCCGGGTCTACGCGTCGTGTTCGCACGCTCGCCAATGCCAAAGGTACATGCACGAACGCCCGTTGAATTCGACCTACAAGAAGGCCCGTTTTCCCTGCCATGGCAGCGTGTACGGCGCTTCTTCCGAGTTGATCGCAATACATGCTGTCGGTTGCGTTCGCGCGCACACCGCGGAGCATGTAACTTGGGTCGATATATTTTACATTAACCCCAGATTCCTTGGACATAAAGTGATCAATAATGGCGTCGCGCAACACAGGGCCGATGTCGGTCGCACCGGCGGCATACCTGATATTTCCAGATAAATCGCGCGCACCTTCAGTCGGTGCAAATCGCCCGGCGCACCCTTCGGCGACAGCAATAAGAGCGTGCCCCCGCAGAGCAAGGCGGTGCTCAAGATGCGCCAATAGTCCTTTCCGTCCGTCGAGGGCAAATGGAACTTCGGGGATCAAGCATACGTTGACATCTGAACTCGCAAGGGTGGCCGTGGCCGTGATGAATCCCGCGTCGCGTCCCATCAGCTTAACGATGGCAATTCCTCCGCGCGCGGATGTGGCTTCCGCATGTGCGGAATCGAGCGCTGTGCGTGCGAGTTCAACTGCGCTTTCGAATCCAAATGTCCTGTCGACGAAGGGGACGTCGTTGTCGACCGTTTTCGGCACGCCGATGATTGAGATGTCGAGGCCCTGACGAGTCGCCGCGTCGAAAAGCAAACGGGCTGCGCGGAGCGAGCCGTCACCGCCAATGACAAAGAGCATTTGGATTTCATCGCGCACAAGGGTGCGAAGTATTTCTTCTATGGACTGTGCACCCCGCGAAACGCCAAGCATGCTGCCACCAATACGGTGGATTTGGCGGACTCTCTCGAGAGTAAGAGAGATAGGTGGGACGCCCTGTGCTGTGAGACCTTCGAACCCGTAGCGATACCCCAGCACCTCCGTCGCACGGTAGTGATGGACCAATTCGAGGACGATGGCACGAACGACGTTATTGAGGCCAGGACACAATCCGCCACACGTGACAATTGCCGCGCGCAGGTTGGCCCCGCCAAAGTGGACCATCTCCCGGGGGCCGCTGCGCTCGAAGCTGCCTAGTTCGCGCGCACAATTCGGAAGGTCGATGGCAGCATCAAATCGATCCTCGTCCGCTACGAAGTTGGGTACGAGGTCGCCGAGTTCTGTTGACAGATGGAGCGGGGAGGGGTGCGGCCTTTGGCCAAGCGCGGGAATAGTGGTGTCAAGCATGGGTCAAAGATAATCGAACACCCATGCCAGATGTGTTTGGAGCGCGTATGATGTTTGAAAGCCGCTCTTTCGCTGGCGCGTGTTGTTGATGATTGATCCATCGTCCTGCCGCATTCCTCGCATCTTGAGACCACGTCGAGCGGCTCCTGCCGACGCGGTGAGGCCGACGCGCGCGGAGGTGAACCTCGGTGCCTTGCGTCAGAATCTGCATGTGGTTCGTAGTCATGCGGGTCGTGGAGCCGTTTGGCCTGTGCTTAAGGCGGATGCGTACGGCCATGGGGCTCCCGCCGTAGCGCGTACACTTGAGCGAGCGGGGGCCGATGGATTTTGCGTCGCACTTTACGAGGAAGGGCTTGAACTCCGCGAAGCCGGCATTCGCGCGCCGATCCTCGTGATGGGTGGCTACTACGGGCATGTGCATCGCGAGGTTATCGAACGCCACCTCGTTCCGGTTGTGTACGACATTGCCCAAGTCGAGGGGTTCGCGCAGATCGTGCGTGTCGGAGAGATCGAAGGTCCCATTCGACTGCACGTAAAGGTGGACACGGGGATGGGGAGACTCGGCGTCACGCTTCGCGAGTTGCCCGGATTTGCGGCGCGACTTGCGAAGATTCCTGAAGTCATGGTCGAAGGATTGATGACCCACCTCGCAGGCGCCGATGCGGGCGGTGAAGAATCTGCACGCGAACAGGTGGAGTGCTTCGAGCAGGCGCGTCTTGTCTTGTTGCGTGTAGGCATTCGTCCCGAGGTGGAGCACGTGGCGAATTCCGCGGGCCTCTTTCGTGGTGTAGGAATGTATCAGGCGGTACGCCCCGGCATCGCCTTGTTCGGTGTATCTCCGCGAATAGGCGATGGCGAAGCGATGACTCCCGACCTTCGTGATGTCATGCGTGTACGAACCGAAATTGTTGCCGTGCGAGAACTCTCAAAAGGAGACCGTGTTGGTTACAATTTCGAGTGGTCTGCACTAAGAGCTTCACGCATTGCCACCGTGCCGATGGGGTATGCAGACGGCCTTTCGCGCCTTGTGTCGAATTCTGGTTTCATGCTCGTGCGCGGTCAGCGTGTTCCCGTGGTTGGTGTCGTCTCCATGGATTTGACAACGATCGATATCACCAACGTTTCTGGGGCCTCGGTAGGTGATGAAGTCGTCGTTCTTGGGTCGCAAGAGGGGCCACGCGGGCGCGACTCGATCACCGTCGATGAGATCGCGCTGCGAACCCGGACGATCCCTTATGAGATTTTGACTTCGATTTCGCGACGCGTACCGCGCTTCTATCGCGAACCGTAGATTCGTTGCGTCCTTACGTGGGGTCACAGATACTACGTTCGTGGCGCGTACTGGTTTCAATCCTGTGGGCTTTGCCGTCGACCTGCTCGACGATCTCGGCGCCACGGTCCTCTTGGCCGGCTCCGCGGTGAGGTGGTTTTTCTCTCGTCCCTTCCGTGTCTGGCAGATCATTCACGCCTTTGACTATGTGGGTGTTGGCTCGATGTTCATCGTGTTGCTCGTAGGCGTGTTCACCGGCATGGCCTTCACCGTGAGCACGATCGTCGGCTTTCGGCAGTTTTCGGCAGAAAACATGGTGGGCGGAGTTGTTGCGCTTGCACTCGCGCGCGAGCTTGCACCCGTGCTTGCGGCGGTCGTCGTGACCGCACGAGCAGGAAGCACGATGGCGTCTGAACTTGGCAACATGCGCGTGACGGAACAAATCGATGCGATTACAACGATGGGGGTCAGCCCTATTCAGTACTTGGTCGTTCCACGTGTGTTGGCCGCGACGGTCCTCTTGCCTCTGCTCGCCATGGTGTTCGCCGTTGCCGGAATGATCGGCGCCTATGCCGTGGCTGTCCTTTGGCAAAACATCGACCCAGGTCAGTTCCTAGAAAAGGTTGATCAGTTTTTGCACACGAGTGATTTACGCCTGATGTTCACAAAGGCGACCGTGTTCGGATTTGTCGTCAGCATTATTTGCTGCAAGCAAGGGTTTTACGCTTCGGGCGGCGCACGTGGTGTTGGCGAAGCGACGGCTCGTGCGGTTGTGCATAGTATCGTTGCGATTTTTGCCGCCGACTATGTGCTGACCACGTTGCTTACCGAGCTTTCGTAGCCCGATTTTCGTTACGTGAAATTGTCAAAATCGAACGTGGTTTGCTTGCGCGAGCCAGATCCGTGGAGTATTCCGCGCCACTCAGGAAAGGGTGTTCTCCACATGAACCGAACGATTCTGTTTTCAGGCGCATTCATTATCTTTGTTACGGGATGCGCTGCTGCCGTGAACACGGGAGCGGAACCCGCGCCGCAAGAGCAGGACGAAGATCTTTCCGTTCGCGGGGGAACCCTCAGACTCACTAGAGAAGCATGTGATATTCCGGGAACATACCTAGAGCCGGGCAAGATTGCCGGCTGGCGCGATATCGCCCGGGATTCGTATTGTGGGGAAGTGGTTCTTAAGCGCGCCGCACCAGGTGGCTTTGTGGCCGTATTTGGTAGCTCGCGGCTGAAGGACGGAACGCCGGAATATGCCATCGCGCGCGACTTCGGAAAGCTGTGGACCGCGAGCAACAAGGGCGCTCTTCCTATTCTTACAGGCGGCGGTCCCGGCCTCATGGAGGGTGCGAATCGAGGGGCTTCGGAAGCAGGAGGCCCTAGTCTTGGTTTCTCGACATACTTCAAGTCGGCCGACGACAAGATGAACACGTTCGTGTCCGATGGATACATGTTTGCGGACTTCGAGTTGCGTGAGCGCGCGATGCTTCGCTACGCCCAAGCTGTGGTCGTGCTTCCTGGTGGCGTGGGCACGGCGTGGGAGTTTTTCATGACGCTCTCCGAAGTGCAGACCAAGAAGATGAACAAGATCCCGATAGTGCTCATGGGCAGCGCCGTGCGCGATGCCGTGATGCCGTACCTCACGCTCATGAAGACGAAGGGCACGATTTCTCCTGAGGAT
>JAHFDX010000422.1 GCA_023248785.1 Myxococcales bacterium | reverse complement strand
CGCTACGGAACCAAGGACCGCGAGCAAAGGCGCGAGCAAAACGACGGATGTTGCCTTCGTGACCGTTTGGTAGCCCAGCACCGCAGCCGCGGTCACACACACGATTCGTCCCACAAGCCATCGCGACACAATGCGTTCCGACGACGCTTGAAAACGCGCAAATGCAGCAGAACGCGGCGAATTGTCAGAAGCGAGCGCATCGAGGCGCGCCTCGGGGATTGCGCGGGCTGCGGATTCAGCTGCCGCGAACAATGAACCTAATAAGGTGATTGCCGCTGCACCAGCGCCATCAAGAAGGAGATCGTTTCCGCTCAACGAGTCATTGTACGGTAACGGACCGATCCTGCACGTCAAGCGTCGGCGAAATCATGTGTGTTTATTGAACACCTTAATGCTCGACTCGTTCAAGGTGAACGCTGTCGGGATACTCTCGGGCAAAGGCTTTTGCCTGGTCATTCGCTTGCGCGCCTTTTCCACTGTGGCGAAGTGCCTCGATTTCGATCACCTTGCGTTCCTCGGTCAAGCAGGCGTGCGAAAAGCGCTTTTTGTGCTCTAAGGTGAGCGCAAGCGCTCGCTCCCCGCGCCCCATTTGTAACTCATAACGCGCACTTTCAAGCAACGCGGCTTCGTCTCGCAGCGACGAGGATGCTTCGTTGTTTCGCGCGCGGCTCGCCTGCACAACAGGTGCAACCGGACGAGCTGTTGGCTTCGAGACAGACGTCTCTTCAATGGAGAGCGCCTCATGCGGGGAGGCCGCTGACGACACCGGGGATGGGTCCGGCGACAATAAAGTAGTCTCCGGGGGTATTTCGATTGCTGATCCAGCACGCTCGGCAATCGCTCGAACATCATTCCCGTGCGGGATGTCGCTCAGGGAGTAAAGCACGCTACCAGCCGCCAAAAGCCCCACGATCCCAAGGGCGCTCTTCATTGTGATCACGCTCACGGGTGCGGAGGCACTCGCAATTGGACTCGCAACTCCGTGCGAGCCGAGCTCATTCCACACTGACTTCCACACTGACGCGCTGGCAAAGGACGGCGGAGTCGCGGAAGCCTCAAGTTTCAATAGCTGGCGAAGGGACGCGCTTTCTTCTGCGCTTGCCAGAAGGCGTTTTGGATCGCTCATGGCACGGCTCCTTGCAGCGAAGGATGCGTTTCGCACGGTTGTCGCGCATCCGCCCAGCATCGGAACGAGTCACGTGCCAGGCGCAGGCGTGAACGAACGGTTCCCACAGGTACTGCCAAGAGTTCGGCGATCTCGTCTCCCGAAAAGCCCTCAAGTTCAAACATGACAAAAACCACCCTCTGTTCGTAAGGCAATCGCCCAAGAAGCTCCCCAACCAGGTGTGCAGCATCGCGGCTGCGCGAAAACGAGTTGTCTGCGATCACGTGTTCTTCCGGCGACTGGTGGCGTCGGTCTCGCGCCGCACTTCGGCGCCGATCGGCTGCAATCCGAAGGCAAATACCGAAGATCCACGTCGTGATTTTTGACCGCCCTTCAAACTCTGCGAGCTTGCGATGGACAACAAGAAACACCTCTTGGGACGCATCCCCAAGGTCGGTCTCAAGCACGCCGAGGCGCCGCAAACTTCGCCATACAAACGAAAATTGGGCGTCGTAAAGCTCGCGAAAATTCATGCGTTACTACTGAGTGGTCAATGCGCGGTTTCGCGATCAGTCCAGAGTATACGACAGACCGAGACCAATTGCCGTGTGCAGCGGGCTTACGCCATACAACGAACCGATTCCGTCGATACGGAATACGTCATAACGGAGTGGGATCATGGCAGAAACTCGCACGTCCAATGCGAGACCGAAGAGGGCAAACACCCGAAGTCCCGCATCCGTCTCGATCGAGACCCACGGAAGGCGACCCGATCGATCAATGGCGTACCCGCGTCCTCTACCAAAGCGCGTTCCCATAAGGGGGCCCAAGCACGCGTAGGCAAGCAATCGGCCGCCGTACGCGAGGAGCTGCGGGCAACCCGCAAACGACACAGCGTACGCTTCGTGGCTGATGTTGCCTGATGCAAACGCCACGGTAGCTTCGGGTGCCCACCACGCGAGAGCTCGAATTCCCCAACTTGGTCGCGGCGCCCAATGAAGTCCAACGGACGTTACAAGAGTCGCCGCTTCGTCAACGCCTGCAAGCTGCCCCACGTGGGCATCGAACGTCCATCGTGAGCCGCGCCATCGGGCGCGCGACGTTGGGGGTGGTGGCTCAAGTGGTTCGTTTTTTTGGAGCGGAGGTGGGACCGAAGGTTGCAACTCGGGCTCTTTGCGAGTTTTGGGGGTTGTGGTCTTTATTCGTCGAACTTCGTCTGCGAGAAGCCGAACGATGAGCACCGTTGCAACGAGCACGTCGTCGCACGTTGGCTCAGGCCCCACGATGCGTTCCCGCACGACCCGCCCCGAGCTTGTAATGGTTGAAATGTACCCAGCATCGGTCCGATTGAGATTCACATGAACCGAATGCTCAGGCGGGAGGGCCAGATCCTTGAGCTCGCGCGCGAGCCGCTCTTCCGCATGGCACGAAAGCGCACTTAATGTCTCATATACTGTTACATTTGAAGCAAGGGCCGCTCGGGAAGCGCTAAGCACTGCAAGCAGGAGCGCGGCAGAAAATCGCGCCTTCATGCTTCGGCAAGCACGCGCATCACATTGGTACGCAGGATTTTTCCCACGGTCCGTTCTGAGATCCCCGCCTGCAAGAGGCTTTCTGTGAGTTCGGGCAGGCCTGTTGGATCAGCGAGCTTGTTCGTAGGAACAATAAAGCCGTCCCAGTCGCTGCCAAGGGCAGGAACATCTTCTCCAACCACGTTGAGAATGTGCTTCATGTGTTTCACCACGGGCTCGAGACCATTTCCGCCAAGAAATCGGGGACAAAAGATGACGCCCACGGTCCCGCCTTTGTCAGCGACCGCGCGCAACTGCTCGTCGTCGATGTTGCGCCAATGCTCGAATGCGCCGAGCACGCCTGTGTGGCTCACGATGGGAGGTTTGCGCGCCATTCGGCACGCGTCGAGGAATCCACGCTTGTTGATATGCGAAAGATCGACCAACACCCCCAGGTTCTCGGCGCGCTCTACCAAAGCACACCCCCACGAAGTGAGGCCCTCGTGGTCGCGTCGACCGCTTCCGTAGGCCGGAAATCCCGCCTCGTTGGCCGAAAAATGAAGCAGGCCAAGGTATCTCACGCCGCGTCTTGCAAATGCGTCGAGACGGTCGAGGTGACCCTCCAGGGAGTGGGCGCCTTCGATGCCGAGCAGAGCGGCGACTGCACCCTTCCGGTTACATTCTTCAATCTGGGAAGCTTTGCGGACGAGGGCTAGCCCGCCCGTCGAGCGTGCCAATGCGCTTTCGAGTTGATCAATTTGCTCGTCGATGGTGGCGGCAAGGCCTCTCGTGCGGCCCATGAAGGGAAGTGAAACGAGCCCGAAAAATTGGGCTCCCATGCCTCCTTCACGCATGCGGGGAAGGTCGACGTGACCGCCCAGTGCCGCTTTGGGTAGCGGCGGACTATGACGTTGAACGAGGTCGTAACCAATCCACCGTGCCCACATGAGCGAGTCTGCATGCAGGTCAATGCATGGGTAGGCATCATGGACCGCGCGGGCTTCCTCGGAGATCGCCATCGCTCGGTGCTCTACCACCGTTGAAAGAATCGGGTAAGGTTCGGTTCGTGATCGCCTTTGACGTTCTCCAGCTTGTCGGGGATACGCCTCTCATCGAAGTGCGAAGATTGGGCGAGGCGCCGCGCGCACGAGTGTGGGCGAAAATGGAGCAGTGCAACCCCGCTGGGTCTGTCAAAGATCGTATTGCGCTCGCGATGATCGAGGACGCGGAGCGAGCGGGAGCCCTCGTGCGCGGCGGAACAGTGATCGAGCCGACGAGCGGCAACACGGGGATTGGTCTCGCGCTAGTGTGTGCAGTTAAGGGATATCGTTGCGTGCTTACGATGCCGGAGAGCATGAGCCTCGAACGAAGGCAACTGCTCGAAGCGTTTGGTGCCCAGATCGTTCTTACGCCCGCAGAAGAGCAGATGGACGGCGCGATTGCACGGGCACGGGCTCTTGTGCAGAGCACGCCGGGCTCGTTCATGCCAAGTCAGTTCGACAACCCAGCCAATCCTGAAATTCATGAACGAACTACTGCCGAAGAAGTTCTCTTCGGCATGGCGGGTCTATCGATCGACGCGTTCGTTGTAGGCGTTGGAACGGGCGGCACGATCTCGGGCGTGGCGAAGGTGTTACGATCTCGGGCTCGTAATCGACACGGAAAGCCGCCGCGCATCATCGCGGTATAGCCGGAAGGGTGCGCAACATTCT
>JAHFDX010000421.1 GCA_023248785.1 Myxococcales bacterium | reverse complement strand
GTCTTGGTCAACGCTTGCGGGTTCGTTTGACGTGCGCTGCCCCCGCGGTAGGGCGAGGGCACGCTACCGTCACGCGAAAACAGATGGCCACCTGCCTGTGAACGGCCAACCTGCATTTTCGTGATTCACTCTACGTAAACGCGGACTCGGTCGTAAGAGGAACCGGGCTTCGACTTCTCCTGTGCCTCCACGCCGAAATAGGTCGCTATTCCGGCAGCAAACACGTCCACAAATCGAGCTCCGGCCTCATTCGGTTGAAGGGTGGTTTCCCCGAGACTATCGGCATGCGAATCGGATGCGAGTTCAAAAACCTGAAGATGGAGGGATCCATCAACCGCGACGCGCAAGTCAATTCGCATGCGATGCCACACCTGAAAATCATTGGACGTCCATTTCGTACCGTTTTTTATGAGTGGGATCGAGGCGGAGTTGCTCGCACCAGCGAGCACATTGAAAGCACATTGAGATGGCTCGCACCACAGAGTCGCACGCGATGCGTTGACGTCAGCAGGAGCATCGCTTGCAGGACCGATGCGGAAAAAGCCCACCCTCTTGTCCGTTGCCGTGGTGTCAGCAAAGCCCGAAAGATCGAACTCCACGCGTAGCGCGGTAACTTTTCCTGCGTACTTATAGGCCGTTTGTGCCCGTCCGGCGGCCTGGCCCTTCAGCGAAGTTGTCAGCACCCTCGAATGCGTCGTGTCCGCAGTGCCAATAGACACATCACCAACTGCATCCGGGTAGATCACCTCTTTCCCCCAAGCACCCAACTTCTCGCCCGCACCGTCCTCGAACGTATCACAGAGGACCAAGTGGTCTTCTGGCGCACACCAGCCCCCACTTCCCGCCTCTCCCGCGTCCGGGTTCGAAGGGGCGTCACCTGCATCTTGCGCATCGCTTGCAACCGCTCCGTCGAGGTCAGCCGAGAACGTGATGCCACACGCAACGAGCATCCCGGTGAAACAAGCTGCCGCCGCACACAACGTGCCCCCGAGATACGCCGAATGAAGGACAAAGCTCATGGTCAAAGCATGATAACGGACCAACCCAAGCGCTACGAACCGAGGGTCCACTTTCGGAAAAGAGTCCGATATGCTGCGTGCTACGTGCACATCAACCCGTGCATGTTGCAAAGGTATTCATGACGGTCTGTCCAGCCTGCGGAGCCCAAAACAAGGCGACCGACAAATTCTGCAACGCTTGTGGAACACAGCTGCATCGTCCCGCCGCTGCCAATCCCGCCGGGCCGGCGCCTCCCTATCAAGTACCGCACCAGGCACCGCACCGGAGCGCGCCACCCCCGCCGATGGCCCCGCAGGGATATGGCGCACCCGCACCGCAAGCAGCTCCACCCGGGTATGGTGCCCCGCCTCCGATCGATCAGATGCAGTTCGCTCCCCCGGCGTTTCCTCCGCAAGGCGGATACGCGCAGCCTCCGCAGGCGCCCCAGAATTATGCCCCGCCCGGTTACGATCCGAACGCCGGGTTCGGGTATGCGCAGCAGCCACCCCCTCCACAGGGTTATGGGCAGCCCCAGGCTCCCTATCAACAAGGTTACGGGGGCGCACCGGCAGCCCCCTATGGACAGCAACAATCCCCGTACGCGCAACAACCGGCGGAACAACCCGCACCGAACTACGCCCCCCCAGCCGCCATGCCCGCAGGTCCGTCACCGGGAGCGCAGTCGGTCGCCGATGCGCGCGAGCCCGCACCGGCAAACGCGTTACGCGGATTTCTTGTGGCGTTTCAGGCAAACCCTGCGGGTGATTTTTGGGCCCTGCGAGGCGGGCGATATACGTTGGGGCGTGCAAATTCGGGCGAAAATGTCGATGTTCCATTGCCCGATCCGACGATTTCGTCACGGCACGCTGTGATGACCGTCGACGCGCAAACAGGCAGCATCGTGGTCGAAGACTCGAACTCCACCAATGGCACGTACGTCAACGAAGAACACATCGGAGGAGGAGGTCGACGCGAAGTGCGCGATGGCGATCGCATTCGATTCGGAGGCTTCGCCACTGTCGTGAAGTTGGTCGCGCGACTGTAATTTGTAACACTACAAATAACCTTTTGCCGAGGACATGTTCCGCATGAAAGTTAGACGCCTTGTATTCGCCGCGACGGCAGCTCTTGGCTTGGCCAGTTCGGCAGCCAGCGCGCAACCCCGAGGTCGCCTCGTTCGCATCGATCCTTGGGCAGGCGTTGACAGCGGAAAGCCCGTCCTCACCTCGGTCATTGAAGTTACGCAGAAGAAGGCGCTTAGCGATCTTCTCGCTCCCTGCCGCGATATTCGCTCGCAGGAGGCCATGCTCTCGTGCTGGAGCGAGCAGTATGAAAAACCGAAAGCGCAATGGACGCCCTTTCCGCTGCTCCCCAACAACACGAGGCTCACCGTGAAGGTGGGTGACGACACCCGAATGGCTCGCCTCGAAAATCACGATACATGGGGCAAGGCACAGACTCAGCCGCGCATCGGGACTGCGTGGCTCATCGTTCTCGATGCGTCGCAGGGGATGGGCGGAAGGTTTAGAGATGCACGCGAAATTGCGCACGAATTCGTTGGCAAGATGCGATCGAGCGACATTGCAGACGTCATGATTTTCGATGATCAACAGGTGATCAAGCACTCCGACTGGAAGGCATTTGATAAACGCGCCGATCTTGTTAACGCCCTCAATGCCATCCAAAGTGCGACGGGTAACCGGGGCAAGGGCCGTTCGCTGTTCGACCAAGTCAAAAAGATGGCAAGTGATGGATTTGGCACCATCGGAAACACGATTCCGCTCGAGAAGGTCCCCATGCACCAAGCCATGGTCGTTCTCTCAAACGGCAGCGGGAAATATGACGCGGCGACCAGCGGTCCCGGGGCGGAAGCTTTCAAAGAAGTGTTTCGCAAGGGACGTTTTCCAGAGGAGAACACCGCGCTTCCTCGTCAGCCGACGCCAATCATCTCGATCTGGCTGCCGAATCGAGGTGGCGACATCATCAAGACGCTCACGCAAAACAACGATTTTCAATTCATGCAGTCGCTGGTCGACCCCGATACGGGCGGCTTCTTCGATGTTGTGCAAGAAGGTGAAGGTCAGCGAAAGAGTCCTGTCATCGTCGACCGCGTGCGTGACCGATTCGATGCGATGTACGTCGTGCGTTGGCGCGTCGCGTGTCTGAATCCTTCCGTCTCGCAATCGTTTGAGCTGTTGTTCGAGAACACCAATCCTGCCATCGCGCCGGATGCGTCATTCAAAGACGTCCCCATGGCCGTTGATCCGACACGTTGGCCAATCGACGTCGATTTCGACAAGACTCGCAAGGAAGCGGATGCGAATCCGCTCTATCCGGGTGGAACGTTCCGCGTGTACGGCGAATTCTGCTGGGGTTCCGAAAAGCAACGTGCAAAGGCCTATTTCGTTCCGGCAGGGACGAAGCCCAACCCGAAGCAAACGAACAATCGTGATCCCCGGGCGGTCCAGCAAGCGATCCAACAACTCGCTGCGCAAAACATGATCGGTGCAGCCGCCGAAACCACAGATGCCTACGCGGTATTCAACGTTCCCGATGACGAGAAAATTCTTGAAGGCCAAGGCGATAACGCCGTTGCACGCGTTGTCATCGGCGATGAGAAGTCAAAACGGGCATCGGCCCTCGATGAAAAGACCGTGTTGACGCTCAAGGCCTCCAAAAAGCCACTCAATTGGTTACTTATTGCCGCGATCGGTGGAGGTGTACTCGTTTTTCTCATCCTCCTCGCCCTCTTGTTCCGCGGCGGTGGGAACAAGCGCCGTGGCGGAGCTCCGCCCGCAGCACCACCCTTTGGTGGTGGGCCGGGCTACGGCGGCCCCGGTTATCCAGGTGGACCGCCCGGTGGCGGCTACGGCGGCGGGCCGGGCTACGGCGGCGGACCACAAGGGTACGGACGTCAGGGCTACGAAATGGGCGGCGCGGCCGGCGCATCCAGCGCATCTCCATACACGCCCCCGCCTCATGTACCACGCGCAGACGCATCGTCGGCATACGCGCCGGGGCCGCGCGCCTCGTATGCTCAACCCACGCCTCCAACGCCGCCTGCGGGCGTGCCTCCGCTCATTGCGTCGGAGGCTCCCGTCGGCGAGATTCGCTGTCCGCACTGCGCAATGCTGACGATGGCGCGAGCAGGCGTACCCAATGTTTGTTTCTCGTGCGGACAGCCCATCGAAGCGGGCGCGGCCAGCACAATGAAGGGAGGTGGGTCCGCTTTGGTCCACTCCTTTCCCGCTGACGGGCGCGCTCCAAGAGGTCCCGCAAGCTGTCGCGCACGCGATGAGTTCGCGGAGTGCATCGATGTTGCTCCGAGGGGCCTCCGGTCAGCATTCGGTACGTGAGGGAA
>JAHFDX010000014.1:11442-17518 GCA_023248785.1 Myxococcales bacterium | reverse complement strand
CCGAAGAGTACATCGACAATAAAAAGAAACTCGTTAGGTTCAATTTCTTCAAGGATGAGCAAAACGGCGGAGCGAACGCGATCTACGGTCTCGACATCCCGTTGATGCGCCTTGTTCACGTACTCAAGGCGGCCAGTGAAGGATATGGCACCGAGCGACGTGTGATTCTGCTCCACGGTCCCGTGGGTTCGTCAAAGAGCACCATCGCGCGTTTGCTCAAGCAGGGCATCGAACGCTACTCACGCACGGCCGAAGGCGCGCTCTATTCGTTCGACTGGGTGAATCTCAAGGGGACTGAGCTCTCGGGAGAGAGCGAGCGCTTTCCGAGTCCGATGAACGAAGAGCCGCTGCGTTTGATCCCTGCCGAGTGGCGGCCGCAAGCACTCAAGGATCTTGCTCTTGGCAACGATAAGTTCCAAGTTCGCGTGGAAGGCGAGCTGGATCCTGCAAGCCGTTTCGTCATCAAACACCTGCTTGCCAAGTACGACGGCGATTGGTCGAAGATGATTAAAAATCACGTTCGAGTTCGCCGTCTTGTTCTCAGCGAAAAAGATCGCGTCGGCATCGGAACGTTTCAGCCGAAGGATGAAAAGAACCAAGATTCAACGGAGCTCACAGGCGACATCAACTACCGCAAGATTGCGGAATACGGCTCTGACTCGGATCCGCGTGCGTTCAACTTCGATGGTGAGTTCAACATCGCCAACCGCGGCATTGTTGAGTTCATCGAAGTTCTAAAACTCGACGTTGCCTTTCTCTACGATCTTCTGGGCGCATCGCAAGAAAAGAAGATTAAGCCGAAGAAGTTTGCGCAGACCGACATCGATGAAGTCATCATCGGTCACACGAACGAAGCCGAGTACAAGAAGCTTTTGAACAACGAGTTCATGGAAGCACTTCGCGATCGCACGATCAAAATCGACATCCCATACATCACCAAGCTCACCGAGGAGATCCGCATCTACGAGAAGGATTTCAACGGGAGGAAGATCAAGAACCGGCACATCGCGCCTCACACGATCGAAGTGGCCGCGATGTGGGCGGTGCTCACGCGTCTTGAAGATCCCAAGAAGCATAACTTGTCTGTCCTTCAGAAGCTGAAGCTCTACGACGGAAAGGTGCTCCCTGGGTATACGCAGGACACTGTGAAGGAGCTTCGCAAAGAGTCGAAGCGCGAGGGCATGGAAGGGATCAGCCCACGTTACATTCAAGACAAGATCAGCAACGCACTCGTCAATGACGCGGGTGAAGGCACGATCAACCCGTTTATGGTGCTGAACGAACTCGAGAAGGGCTTGCGCCATCACTCGCTCATCACGAACGAGGAGCAGCGAAAGCGCTTTCAGGAACTTATCGGCATCGTGAAGCGTGAATACGAAGAAATCGTGAAGAACGAAGTTCAGCGCGCGATTTCGGCGGATGAGGATGCGATCAGCAAGGTGGCCGCAAACTACATCGACAACATCAAGGCCTACACGCTCAAGGAAAAGGTTCGCAACCGGTACACGGGCCAAGATGAAGAGCCCGATGAGCGTTTGATGCGTTCGATCGAGGAGAAGATCGATATTCCGGAGAACCGCAAGGAAGACTTCCGACGCGAAATCATGAACTTCATTGGGGCGCTGGCCGTCGACGGGAAGAAGTTCGAGTGGAACACGAACGATCGCTTGCGAAGGGCGCTCGAACTCAAGCTCTTCGAGGATCAGAAAGACTCGATCAAGTTGAAGACGCTCGTGTCGGCGGTGGTTGACAAGAACACGCAAGAAAAGATCGACGTCATCAAGTCACGACTCATCAAGAACTTCGGTTACAACGAAGTTAGCGCAACCGACGTGCTCAACTTCGTTGCGTCGATCTTCGCGCGTGGAGACGCGAAGGAGTAGCTCTAGCCCTGGAATGCCACGCGGTTACGTCCACCTTGCTTTGCAAGGTAGAGCCGCCGATCTGCAATGGCGATCAGCGTGTTCCGGTCGCGCTGCGTCCCGCAACACACGAGGGATGAAACGCCAAAACTTGCTGTGATCTGAATCATCTGCTGCTGCCATGGCACAGGCGTCTGTTCGACCATGACGCGCAAGCGCTCGGCCATCGCGGCCGTCCAGTTGAGATCAATACCGCGAACGATCACCGTAAACTCTTCACCACCGTAGCGTGCGAGCGTGTCTTCGTTACGAATGGTGCGTTGCAAAAGTTGCGCGGTGTGCCTGAGCACGGCGTCTCCCGCGGGATGCCCCAGTGAATCGTTAACGCGTTTGAAGTAGTCAACGTCGAGCATAACGACCGACAGCTCTGTCTTGTGCCGGATCGCAAACGAGATTTCTGCATCAAGGCGCTCCTCGAGGTGTCGTCGATTGAGCGCACCCGTCAGGCCATCGCGGAGCGCGGCTTCGAATGCACGCTGCAAGGCTTCTTCCTCTTCGTGAGTGACGAGCGAGAAGCGAAGCACGGTCTGACGCCCGAGCTGAACTCTGTCGCCGTCGCGAAGTTGCACCGGGTCGGCAAGGCGTTGGTCGTTAATGAAACTACCGTTGGTCGATTTCATATCGGCGAGCATAAACTGCCCACCGATGTGAACGATTTGGGCGTGTTGCCCCGAAACGCTTTGATCGTCGAAGCGAAAATTCTGCTCGGGCCCGCGACCGAGCGTGGTGAGCCCCTGGTCGGGAAGGCGAAGGACTTTCCCTGGCTGCGCCCCGACAACAACGGTGAGCACACCGAGTGAGCGATCCGCAGTCGGCGTTGATTGAACGATGACCGTTTTGCCACCGCCCCAGTGCTCGTCGTCGTTCGACATCGTGATTTCAGTGTACGGCAGGGGGTTTTGCGGAGGGAAGCTTCGGTTTACGCTGTTGCCCGACGAAGTTTCGAGCTATCCCCGCGGCATATGATCAAAAAGAAGCTAATGCAACAGGGCATGAAGCTGATGAGTGACCCTCGTGTCATGAAGCTCATGAGCGACGAGCGGGTCATGAAGGCCATGATGGCTGCGATGAGCATGCCTGGGAAAGTTGAGAATTTTAGCAAAGAGCAAATTGCCAAGGTCGCGAAGGCCATGGCGATTGCGACCGAGGGTGAGGTCAAGGACCTTCAGCGGACGATTCGCGACCTCGAGGAAGAAGTGGAGCGCTTGCGCAAAGAGAGCGATCGCAAGAAGGAAAAGTAGTCGTATTCGGTTACGAATGGGCCAAAAGCCAATGCCGCAAAAGAGGCCATGTCATCATGGGCGCGTCCTTGCCCACCAACAGGTCAATGTGTCCGAGGGGAAATTCGGCGTAGTGCTTGTCGCTTGAATGGCTTCGCTCGTAGGCCGGTCGCACGCCTAGGGGAGGTGCGAGGTCATCGCGCGTACCCGCTACGACAAGCAGCGGGACGTTGAGCTCCTCAAAACGCTTGTCGTAGCCGTTTTGCGCGCCCCCGAACTTTTGGCTGACGGCCCAATCAGCGAGGTTAAGGGCCTCGCACATGCCCGCGCGATCGAACGCGAGCCGCAGGTGTTCGTGAAGGACGTTGGGCTCACATGCGCCGCGCTGCCAACCTCGAAGGGGAAGCGGGAACAGGGGGCTCTCTGCAAATTCGCGCACAAGGCTCATCGCTCGCCCTATTGCGCGCACGGGGACTGGGATCTTTCCGACAGGTCTTCGCAAAAAACCAATCGTCTGCGCAAGGCGAGCCAAGAACGCGAGAGGCGTGGAGCCGCGCGCGAAGTGGTACGGGCTTCCAATCGATGCAACGCCCCGAACCGAACCATTGAGGGAGGGCGCGGACGCGTAACTCACAAGTCCGCCGAGCGAGTGTCCGATCAGAAAGACGGAGTGTGCGTTGGACTGACGACGAACCTCGTCGACAGCAGCCGGCAAGTCTTCTCGAACGTACTCCTCGACGTCGGTACATCCTTTCGCGCCGAGCTCGCGGGAACGACCATGTCCACGGAGGTCGAGATTAAAAACGTCGAATCCTACCTTCGCCAGGTAGTTCGCAAAACTGCGCGAAGGCAGATGCCACGCGTATCGATTTTGACCGAATCCGTGAATGAGCAAGACCGCAGCGCGGCCACTGCGCAAGCGCCGCGTGTCTCGTTTACGGACAAGGGCCAACGGCACGCGCGACTCCGTCAGCAGGATTTGCTTGGCGAACGTCCCACGTTCACCTCGATCCACGCATTGGTCGACACGCTGCTCCCCGAGAATCACGCCTTCTGATCGTACCCGGGGTGTTACTCAAGCTCGACTTTCTTGACACCTCAGCCGTTCGTTCTCTCGTGCTTTTTCCTACACGAACCGCTTTCATGTGTGCCAACTGGCAAGTTCTGTGTCAGAACCCACCCGGTCGAAGTAATTCATGCCCTCCCTAGCGCTTCCTCCAAGATATCGCGGTGTTGAACGCCTTGGCGGGGGTGGGGGCGGCGAAGTGTGGCGCGTGCGCGATCTCGTCACTGATGCGGAGCTGGCGCTAAAATGGCTCTCTGCGGATGCGGGTGAGCCGGAGCTGGCCGCTTTGGCACGCGAGGCAACGGCACTTTCGGGCCTTGAGGGCCTTGGTGTTCCAAGGGTCGTTGCCTTCGGACGAACCCACGAGGGTCGCGCTTACTTGGTTCGTGAGCTCGTTGAAGGACAAGATTTATCTGCGCTTTTCGACACGGGGAACTCGCCATGGCTCTTTGCGTTGGTGTCTGCATGCGAAAAACTGACGCGCTTGCATCGCGCGGGTTTGCTTCATGGCGACCTGAAGCCAGCGAATCTCATCGTTCGTCCTGACGGGGATGCCACGTTGGTTGACTTGGGCCTTGCGGCTCCATGGCGCGAGCGGGGAGCGCATGCAGTCGGTCTCACGCCAAAATATGCCGCGCCCGAACTCCTACATGGCGAAGGGATCACGGTGCGCGCCGAGGTCTATTCGCTCGGAGTGACCCTTCGCGAAGGACTCGATGCGCGGAAAAACGACTTGGATGCGGACGTCGCGCGGGCACTCGTTGCCATTGCGGAGCGCGCGTGCGCAGTCGAACCATCGCTGCGTTTTCCAAGCGTGGACGAGTTTGCAAGTGCCATTCGTCGGGCGGCCAAGGTTGCGGATCCCGCTACGCCCGAGCCCGCGTGGCCGGTTGTAGGGATTGAACGTGCCCTCGAAATGATCGTTTTGGTGGTCGAGGGGCAAGCGCCCGGAAGCGAACTCGTGATCACGGGGCCGGTCGGGTCAGGACGCACGACCCTCGCTCGGCGCTTTGTGTGGTCACATGCTGTTCGGGGACTTCCGGTTGCCCTCGTGCATCCAGCGTCGGATTCAGCCACGCGTGCGCTCATTGACACCGAACTTCGTCCGCTGCAGGCGGTGGCCACGCGTGCGCTTATTGTCGTCGATGATGCGGAGACCATAGGGTCGGCCCTGCGAGAACACGTGGAACTGCTCCGAAAAAAAGGAGCCCGGGTTGTTTCGGTGTTGAACGGCAAAGCTCCTCTGCGTGCAAAGGCTGCGCGTTTCGAAATGCCCCGACTTGCCGACGACGACGCGCGCGATCTCGTACTCCGGTGGCTTCCTTCTGTGACCGATGCCGTCGCGGCACATCTTGTTCGCCGTTCGGACGGAAGACCAGGCCAGCTTCGGGCACTGCTTCGCAAACTGGACGATCGTGTGTTTGTTACACCAAGTGAAGTGGATGGCTGGCTTGATTCGCGCGCATTGGCCATGCCAGGCGCGTCAAGCGCAGATCCGTATTCCACGGTGGAGTCGCTTCTTGACCTGGGCCGCTTCGCCGACGCGGCGCAAAAGCTCAACGATCTACCCAAGATCGACGATCTTCGCGGAGCTCTCGTGCGGGCGCGATTTCTCACGGAAAGCGGCGACCCAAAAGCGGCGCTGACGGTGTTGCTTGAGGTCGAAGTGCAGGCGCTGAGCTCGAAGCACGCCCGAAGATTTCGCTCCCTTCGTGCACGTGCTTTGTACCGAGCGGGGGAATTTGCACACGCACGGGTATTTGCACGTGAAGTATACAACGATGTTTCCGATGACTCGATGGCCCTTGAGGCGTATTGCGTGTCGGCGGTTGCCGCGGCGTTCTTGGGCGATGACGCGGATGCATCCC
>JAHFDX010000014.1:8386-11432 GCA_023248785.1 Myxococcales bacterium | reverse complement strand
GCGCTCGAGCTCGCGGAGCGCCTGGGTGACCCTCGCCTTGAGGCGCTGGCGCACGGTTCATATGCCGTTACGCAGCAAAGACGTGGTCTATTGAAAGAGGCACGCCAGAGTTACGAAACGTCGCTCAACGCCGCTGAACGCGCAGGCGACGCAGCGACGGTAGCTGCGTCGCGAATCAATCTCGCATCGCTTGCGCATGCCGAAGGAGACCTCGCTGTCGAAATTGTGCACCTCGAAGCAGCGGTGGACATGGCCAAACGCGCGGGCAGCCTGCTTGCGCTCCACCAGGCGCTTCTTAACCTGGCGACGCTTGATCTCTACCTCGGAAGGTATGCCCGTGCCCGCGAGGCGCTTGATTCGCTGCTCGAAAGTCGCGATGTGTTGGGAGCACCGCAGAGGGCACAACTCGAAGGCCTCTTTGCAGTGTATTACGCACGCGTTGGGGAAATAGAACGAGCGTCGTTACACTATCGTGAGGCCGCGAATGCCTATACGCAGCTAGGACGACACCACGATGCAGTGGAGGCCCGCCTCGAATCAGTCATCGTGGATGCGCGCGCCGCACGTTTGCCATCTGCGACGTTGAGGGAAACGCTGGCTTCGGTGGAGGCGTCGCTTCCCGGGAGTGACCTTGGAGAGCACCGAGCCCTCTTCTCAGTTGCATCCGCGCTTGTTTCCCGTCTTGGTCATGACGACGTGCGCGCGGTTCGCGAACTTGGCGATGCGCTTCGTTTTGCCACTGCTGCTTCAGCGCGCGAATGGTTGTGGCAAACACTCGATGCGCGTGCGCAGGCGTACGCCGCCCAGGGAAGTCTCGCGCTTTCGCGGCGTGATGCGGAGGCGGCCCTCGCCATCCTCGAGGAAATTGCATCGCACTTGCCGCGTGATTTGCGAGAGGTCTTTTGGAACGATCCGAGGCGAAGGGCACTAAGGGAGATTCATACGGCGACGCAGCCCGCGCTTGCGCAATCGCCGAATGCAAATATGCGCCCGCAAATGTCGCAGCATTGGCCGCGGGCTGCCGAAGATCGCCTTTCGCGCATTCTCGAGATCACGCGTGATCTCGCGACCGAACACGACGTGGATCGTTTGCTCGCCAAAGTGACCGATCACGCTGTCGCGTTGCTTGGCGCCGAACGGGGCCTCGTCCTTCTTTTGCGGGAGGACGGAAAGCTTGATCTCTACACGTCTCGCGACAGAGCGGGTGAAGGCGACCCGCACGCGCAGTTTTCGCGTTCGGTTGCCGAAACGGTTCTTCGAACCGGCGAGCCGGTGGTGACCATTTCGGCGCGTGATGACGCGCAGCTCGCACAAGCGGTCAGTGTGCATCAACTGATGATCCAATCGGTTGCGTGCGTTCCGATTCGCGACGCCCAGGCAGGTGTTCGTACGATTGGCGCACTCTATGTCGAGACGCGTGCGCAAGTGGCGCGGCGCTTTCCACAGGAAGTTGCAACGCTCTCTGCCTTCGCAGATCAAGCAGCTATTGCCGTCTACAACGCGCGACTGCTGTCTGAAAATCGCAAGCGCGCCGAGGAACTCGCCGTTGCGAATGCAGAGCTCGAAAAGGCACAAGCGAGGCTCGCGCAATCACTCGGCCGACGTACCGAGCAACTCGAAGAGGCGAGGCGCGATCTCAAACAGGTTCGCTCTGAGTTGAAGAGCCACTTTGGGTACCAGGGCATTGTTGGCACCAGCGCTCCCATGCGGCGGCTTTACTCCGTACTCGAGCGTGTGCGTGATACCGACATTCCAGTGCTCATCACAGGCGAGAGCGGCACGGGTAAGGAAGTCATTGCGCGGGCTGTGCACCAATCGGGAACGAGGCAAAAAAAACCTTTCATCGGAATCAACTGTGGAGCCATTCCGGCGAATTTGCTCGAGAGCGAGCTTTTCGGCCACGCCAAAGGCGCCTTTACAGGGGCCGAACGCGATCGCAAAGGGCTCTTTCGTGAAGCCGAAGGCGGTACCGTCCTTCTCGACGAAATCGGCGAACTGCCTCTCAAGATGCAGGCTGGTCTTTTGCGCGTTCTTCAAGAGCGTAAGGTTCGCGCTGTGGGCGCCACGCAAGAAGAGTCAATCGACGTTCGCGTGATTGCGGCGACCAATCGCGATTTGGGAGCGATGGTCGGGGAAGGTACGTTCCGCGAGGATCTTTTCTACCGCCTCGACGTGATTCAAGTGCACGTGCCCCCTCTTCGCGATCGTCGCGAAGACATTCCGCTCCTTGTCGATCACTTTCTGTCGTTATTTGCGGCGCGCTATCGCCGAGATCGAAAGTCGCTGACCCGCGAGGCAATTCGTAAAGTAACGAGTTACGAATGGCCTGGCAACGTACGTCAACTCGAGCACGTCCTTCTTAGCTCCTGGCTGATGAGTGACGGCGACGAAGTGTCCGCCGACGATCTTGAACTGCCGGTTGCGGGCACGCGATCGCGCACAAGCGTTCCGCCGCCGCCCGTCCGTGCCGTAACCAAAGACGACTATCGAACCGCGGAGCGTGATCGCATCGCCCTGTCGCTCACCCGCAACAACTGGAATCGCCTGCAGGCGGCTAAAGAATGTGGGATCCCCAGGCGCACCTTCTATCGAAGGCTCAAGGAATATGGGTTGGCATAAGTGGGAGCTGTCAGGCTGAACGTCATCGTGGACCAAACACCCATGCCCGAGGCCGAGGCGCGCGCATTCTGGAAGCGATTCTCCGACTACATGGAGGAGCATCGGGGCGACCTCGGTGGTTTTGCGAAGAGCGAGGGTTTTGTGAGCGTGCATCCGGAATCACACAACGGTGTTCCCACCCTTGTCGCGAGTCGTACCGTTCCCCAAAAGCCCTATGCATCCGCGCCGCGACGCTCAACGTAGACACGTGCGTCTCACAGTGGTAGTTGCCTGCTAGCGCTTCACCCCGCCTTGCGCGGCGTGCGGAAGCATTCAGGTCCCCATGGTTTCTGCTTTGATTTCCAACAATTGCAGCAACGTTCTACTGGCAGCGGAAGGCCTTGCAGCGGGCGCAGCGGGCGCAGAAGGTGGAATCACGGTTGACCTC
>JAHFDX010000014.1:0-8376 GCA_023248785.1 Myxococcales bacterium | reverse complement strand
CTCTCTGTCCTCCTGATGTTGGTCCTAAAGCCTGTGCTGTTCGATCCCATGCTCAAGCTCTTCGAAGAGCGTGAGAAGCGAATTGAGGGCGCCCGCGCATTGGCTCGATCGATTGATGAAAAGTCCGCGACGGCACAGGCAACGTATGAAGCCGAAATGTCCAAAGCCCGCTCCGCCGCAAACGTAGAGCGTGACAAGTTCCGTGCGGAAGGGGTTCGCGCAGAGGTCGAGATTCTCGGACCGGTTCGCGCGGAGGCCACGCTCTTAGTAGAGGAAGGTCGTCATAAGGCGCAGGCGGAGGCGGAGGTTGCCCGCAAGGCGCTCCAAGGCGAGGCGGGCGAACTCGGTCGCGTTCTGGCAAGCCGTATTCTTGGGCGAGAGGTGCATTGATGGCGTTTCAGAGGGTCTTGGCCGCATCGCTCGCGCTGGCCGTGGCCTCCGCGAGCGGCTCGTTCTTCGCCAACGCCGCATGGGCCGATCAGGCCCATCAAGCCGATCCGCATGCAGCGCCCGCACCCCATGCCGCGCCTCACGTTGCTCCGCATACTTCACCCCATGACTCGTCCCATGGGGGCCTCGATCACAATCAACCCGCACCTATCAACTGGGTCGACTTCGGCAACCACGAGCAACCCCCGTTTGTTGCGCTCGTTATCAACGTCGCGGTGCTCTTTGGCCTCTACTACTATTTTGGCAAGAAGCCCGTCGCCGAGGCTCTCAAGAACCGTCGGCGCGAGATTGCCAAGGAAATCGAAGACGCCCAGCGCCTGAAGAAGGAAGCCGAAGAGCGTGCAAAGACGTACCAGGCCAAACTCGAGACGCTCGAGCAAGAGCTTGGTACCGCGCGCGATGCCTTGATTCAGGCTGGTATTGCGGAGCGCGATCGCATGGTTTGCGAGGCTCGTGAAAAGGCCGAGCGCCTAAAGCGGGACGCACAATTTTTGGTGGAACAGGAGACCAAGCAACTTCAGATCAATCTTCTACGCGAGACGATTGATCTCTCGGTTGCAGCGGCCGAGGATCTTCTAAAGAAGCGCCTTACCCCTGCCGATCATGAGCGGCTCGTGGAGGACTACTTGGCAGATCTCGGCAAGATGGTGACGACCGCGGCGGGAGGTGCATCGTGAGCGTGTCGCTGGTCGCACGTCGATATGCGACGGCCCTATACGAACTCGGAAGCGAAACCGGAACACTCGAGTCGCTCGTGTCGGAAGTTGAACGCGTGGGCTTGGCATACGACGAGAGTGCCGAACTTCGCGCAGCGCTGGCGAACCCGCTTGTCGCTCATGCATCGAAGCGCGCCATCATGAACGAGCTTTGCGAGCGTCTGTCTGTGAGCGAGATCACGAAAAACACGCTGGGTCTGCTTGTCGACCGAAGGCGCATGCCAACGTTGCCATACATCGCCCAAACGTTGCGGGAACTTTCAGATAAGAAGAAGGGCGTGCTTCGCGCCGAGGTGCTCTCGGCTGTGCCGCTCAATGCGGACTATACCACGCGCCTACAGGAGCAACTGCGTCGCATCACAGGCAAGCAAGTCGTATTGGATTGCAAAGAAGATCCCGCACTCATTGCTGGGATCGTCACGCGCATCGGTGACCGTGTTTTCGACGGATCGTTGCGCACGCGGCTCGTTGCCATGAAAGACGCGCTGCTTCCGTCTTCCGCTGCTTAATTTGAGAGGCGTTTGATTAATAAGGGACCAAGAACATGCAGCTTCGTGCCGAAGAGATCTCGCAAATCATCAAAAAGCAGATCCAAAACTACGAAAAATCCGCCGTTACGACCGAGACGGGAACGGTTCTCAGCGTGGGCGACGGAATCGCGCGTATCTACGGCCTCGAGGGTGCAATGGCCGGCGAGCTCCTTGAGTTCCCAGGCAACGTGATGGGCATGGTGCTGAACCTCGAAAGCGACAACGTGGGTTCGGCCATTTTCGGCGAGAGCGAGGGCATCAAAGAAGGATCCATTGTCCGCCGCACCGGCCGCATTCTCGACGTACCGGTAGGCGAGGCTCTTATCGGACGCGTGGTCAACGCGCTTGGTCAGCCGATCGATGGCAAAGGCCCCATCGAGTCGAAGATTCGTCGTCGCGTTGAGCTTAAGGCTCCGGGCATTCTGCAACGTCAGCCCGTCAAAGAGCCGATGCAAACGGGCATCAAAGCCATCGACTCGATGGTTCCGATCGGACGTGGTCAACGCGAGCTCATTATCGGCGACCGTCAGACCGGCAAGACCGCGGTGGCGATTGATACGATCATCAATCAGAAGGGCCAAAACATGTACTGCTTTTACGTGGCCATTGGCCAGAAGCAGTCCACGGTTGCGGCTGTGCTCTCGCGACTCGAGCAATACGGCGCGATGGAGTACACGACGATTGTTGTGGCAGGCGCGAGCGAAGCGGCCCCCTTGCAATTCATCGCGCCGTACACGGGCGTCACCATGGCCGAGTATTTCCGCGACACCGGGCGTCACGCGCTTTGTATTTACGATGACCTTTCGAAGCAAGCCGTGGCCTATCGTCAGCTTTCACTTCTTTTGCGTCGTCCACCAGGTCGTGAGGCGTATCCGGGTGACGTGTTTTACATTCACTCACGCCTCCTCGAGCGCGCAGCGAAGATGGCCGAGGAGTACGCCGTTGTCCCCACGACGGCCACGAATTGGAAAGACATCGGCAGCGCCAAAGTGCACAAGGGCGAACCCGGTGCACACTCTTCCAAGGAAGAACTGGAAGCAAAGGGCGACAGCCATCACCTTCTTCGCAATCCGGAATCGGGCGGCTCGCTCACGTCGCTTCCAATCATCGAAACGCAAGCAGGCGATGTCTCGGCATACATTCCAACCAACGTCATCTCGATTACTGATGGCCAGATCTTTCTCGAGTCCGATTTGTTCTATTCGGGTGTTCGTCCAGCTATCAATGTCGGTATCTCGGTGAGTCGTGTTGGAGGCAACGCGCAGATCAAAGCGATGAAAGGCGTTGCGGGTACGCTCAAGCTCGATCTCGCACAGTATCGAGAGAAGGCGGCGTTCTCACAATTCGCTTCGGACCTCGACAAGGTCACTCGCGATCAGCTCGAGCGCGGCGCACGACTCGTCGAAGTGTTGAAGCAGGGCCAGTATGTGCCGATGGTGGTCGAAAAGCAGGTCATCATCATTTACGCAGCGACAAAGGGCTACGTCGACAAGCTCGAAGTGAGCCAGCTCGCCGCCTACGAGCAAGGTTTGCACTCGTTTATCGAGTCAAAGTACCCGCAGATTCTCTCGGGTATTCGTGAGAAGAAGGTGCTCGACAAGGAGCTCGAAGAAGCGCTGAAGAAGGCACTCGAGGAGTTCGCGTCGGCCTTCGCGCAGAAGAAATAAGAAGACATGCCCTCGCTCAAGTCGATTCGTAAGCGCATCACGAGCACGAAGGCCACGCAGAAGATCACGCGTGCCATGAAGATGGTTGCAGGTGCACGACTTACCCGCGCGCAGCAGCGCATCGTCGCGCTTCGCCCCTACGCGCAGAAGACATCGACCGTCCTCAATAATGTGGCGCGCGTGGCAATTCTGGCGAACCCGGATGAGGCGGACAGTATGTCGTCGCATCCACTTCTTGCGCGCCGTAAGGAAGAGAAGGTTCTCTTCCTTGTGCTTTCGAGCGATCGGGGCCTTTGTGGTGCGTTTAACACCAACATCAACAAAGCTGCGCAACGCGAGTGGACCGCCGCAAAGGAAGCGGGCAAGCAGGCCTCCTTTGCGACAATCGGAAAGAAGGTGCGTGAGTACCTTGCGCGGCGAGGCGCTACGATCGATCACGACTTCGTAAAATTGTACGATGGCCTTGATCTTTCAAAGGCGCGGCAAGTGGTTGAGTGGCTCGTCCCGCGCTTTCGCAGGGGCGAATACGACGCGATCTATCTTGTTTACAACGAGTTTAAGAGCGCGATTGCGCAGCAACTTGTTGTGCAGCCACTCCTTCCGCTCGCTGTGGCCCGCGAGGGTGTGTCGGTGAAAGATGTTTCTGCGAGCGAAGTGCTCTTCGAGCCCAACCAAGAGGCACTGCTCGATCGATTGGTGCCGATGTACATTGAGATCAGCTTGTACCGTGCACTGCTCGAGAGCCAAGCGAGCGAATACGGAGCGCGGATGACAGCGATGGATGCAGCAACGCGCAACGCGAAGGACATGATTGGCCGTCTTACGCTTGTGTACAATCGTGCGCGTCAGGCTGCGATCACCAAGGAGCTCATGGAGATCATTGGTGGCGCCGAAGCGTTGAAGGAGTGACGGACGACACTTCGTTGGACAAGCTTCGTTACTTGGCCCGAAGCTTGATCTTTCCCGTAGACGCACGGCAGATGTCCCGCACGTAGTAGATCTTGTTGAGATTCACGATTTCGTATGCCGAGTCGGTCTCGGCAACGATCTCCAGCTTTGGTACGACAGACGTGTCGCCAAAGACGCCCAAATTGGAGCACGCGATCTTTCGATATTCGGGTTTTGAATGCGACAAGAGCTCAACCCCGAAGGGCACAGCGTCTTTGCACTGCCCGTTCGCAAAGTAGATCAGCGTGTGAAGCTTCACGTCTTCGCTCGCGTCACGAACCACCGGAACAAGCGCGCTACAGTGGTTGTAGTGTTTACGCGCGTCGAGCCAAAGTGAGATGTGGTTAATCGCGAATTTCAAGTTGTTCTTGCCGGGACGAGGAGCGGCTGCCATGAACTGTGGGCCTGCGTTGCTCTGGGCGTACTTCACGAATTCCTCTGCCAGGTTTACGCCAGAGTCCTCGATTTTCATGAGTATCTGAAAACCTGACGCGCGCGTTCCAAAGTCACCTCGAGCGGCAAGATCTTCGAAGACAAGATTCGCTTTGCCGCACTTGACGAGCTTCACGCCGATCTTTGCAAGTTGGTCGACGTTTCGCACGACGGATGACTCAAGAGATTTCTCCAGGGTCCCGCAGTCTGCAGAATCGACGTTTTCTGCGAGCGACTCGCCCTCAATTTCCTTTATTGCCTGGCACGCACTGTGTTGCTCGCTGCCGCCGCTGGTTCGCAAATCCCCACTACAAACCTTCTTGAGAAAATCGAGGTCTTTCTTTTCCTGGGCACTTCGAACATCGGAATCACGGACGGCGAAAATGGTCCCGCATCCTACAAGTGCGAAAACAGCCGCAGCCGTACAAACGAATGATGTCTTCATTTCGTCCTCCCGCAGATGGAACAACCACGTCCTTTTGAGGATATCGAAACAAGTGTCACGATCGTGAAATGCTCCACGTGTGCTTATCAATGAGACGAGAGATTACTTCCGAATCATCTGTCGAGCGGCTGCATTCTCGACGTTCACGTGCGGTGACTTGGTAACAAGGCGCAACGTGCCTCGCCCTTCGACGAGTTCGCGCGTTACTTGTACTTGTTCGCCCACGCTCGGCACGCGCTCACCCGCGACCTCTTGTACAAGACCGTTCAAGCGGCCGCCCCAAACTTCTTGCGTGTGTTCTTCACAAGCGTTTTGGCATCCGGATGCCACCATGGTGAGTTTCGTCTTGAACATGCCGTCTTCGATCACTGTGGTCGAAGTCTTCACCATCGCAACATTTTCTGAGGCGTGCGCCGACGGACCGTCGTTCGTGGGGGCAGCGTTTGCTACCAGGCTGGCGGTGCCGATCGTCAGAAGAGGGATTGCAGCGAGAAACTTATTTCGCTTTCGTGCGGCGATCCAAAACGCACCACCGACTACGAGGCCAAGCATGTACGCGCCTGTTGGCCCGCGTGGCGTTGGTCCGCTTGTGCAACCAGAAGAAACACTGGGTTCGGTTGCGTAAATCGACGTGACTCCTTCGATGTCGTCGTTGCCAGGGTTGCGACGGGTCATGTCGCCGCTCTTTGTGTATCCGAACATGAGCGCTTCTTCGAGTTCGCCTTCGTCACCCAAACCAAGTGTGTGGCCAAGTTCGTGTCCGGAAACATGAACGAGATCGTACGCATCGCGAGTCACTTCGCCGATGCGCCCAAAGGCGTACTTGCCGTTTACGACGATATCGGCGTCGACAATGTCCCCCGACTTTTCATCGTAGGTGAGAATCGTGATCGCAATCGCCTTGCCTGCCTTTTCGTAACCATTGCGGTACACAATTGCGTTGACGCCATCGTACCCGGGTGCAAGGGTCGTGTCTGTCTTGCTTAGGGAGAGCTTTGGTGCTCCGGTTGCGCGTTCGTTCCACGAGCGCATTGCGCGTTCAATTGCGTCCGGCGAATCCGCCACCGCAGCGCGAAGGGAAGGGTCGATTCGCATTTCGAGGTGATCGACTCCCCGCCATCGTACGGTCTCGCCTGCGCTGGTGTGCTTGACAACGTACGCTCCAGCTGACGAAGCAATCGTTGCGGCTGTGCTCAATGCAAGAAAAAACAGACCGTTCTTCAAGCGCATCACGTTCCTTTTGGGTTCCCCTCATGGAGTTAGAACGACGAGCTCTTGAGATGCTTGAGGGACGCACTTGGGCTTGCGCACGTCTTCTGCGTGCACGTGGTAGCGTTCCTTCATGCGCGGGTCCGGTGTCGGCTCCTATCGGCTTGTGGGGCAGGCTCTGGGCAAGGTGATCGAAGAACGCCTCGATGGAGCCGGGGCCGATTCTTCCGCAGGATGTAGGCGCTTTATGCAAGGCGGAACTTCGCGGACGGCTTGAGAAATCCCATTGATTTGATCCTCGCGATTGCGAGGAAAGTGCGGGATGAGCAGGGGAGAGTGACCTCCCCGCGGTAGTACGGAATGTTCGAATGCACACCGTCGATGATGTGGGTGGTCGCCGATGTGCCCACAGCGCTTTACAACCCGCAGCTCTCCCGTAGGAGCCGCTCGCCCTTTGCGGTGGATCTCGAGTGCGACCTTATCTCATGGGTCGCGACGCGTTTCGGCTTCGATGACGACGTTGGCCGGAGCGTTTACAACGGGTGCTCGGAGGCCAACACAACCACAGTTTTATGCGTGCTAGGCACACGTTTTTCCGATTGGGCTGAAACCGGCGTTCGCGTGCTGCGCGCGTGCATTGCAAGTGCGTGGACGACGGAAGAAGATGTGGACGAATGGGTTGCGGCGCTTCAGTGAGAATCACGCCGTGAGAATTAGCGTTCGCACGCTCACAGTGGGCATCGTGCTTTTTGGAGCGATCGGAGCTGGGCTTCTTTACGTTCGGCATCACGCACCGTCGACAGGATCCAGAGCACAATTTGTTTCTGAAGCGGGACCCGTGGCGACGAGCGCGATGCCTTTCTGCGACCCATCTGAGCTGCGTCGAGCGATGGCCCGCAACGATGGAGAGATTGGTCCCGATGAGCAAAATTCGATCGCAACATTTGCGCGCACGCTCTTGGCATCCTCAAACAACGATGCGTCTTCATGCCGTCAACAGCTCTTCGAGCTCGTCGCGTCCAATGAGACTTGCGCCAAGGCTTTTGAAACGGTTGCAACCGTAATCGTCTCCGAGCGATCGGTCGACGCCAACGACGTCCGCGGTCTTCTTGAAAGAGTTCCAAGAAGATGCCAACCGATTCTTCTCGCGAGTTTTCCTCATTTGAACGACGTCAATGTCGAACTTGTTCGCTGGGTAGGGAACGCGGCTCGCGAACAAGAGGATGCGAAGGCTCGGGTCGCATTTTTCGAGGCGCTTGGGACGCTTGGTGCAATCGCGCGTCGCAAGCCCGACCGAGAATCGGTCCGTTGGGTAGACGATACACTGCGCGATGCTCTTGCTCAGCACAAGGGCGGATCGGTCGACGAATATATTGGACTGCTGGAGGGGGCAGGGAACTGCGGTTGTGAAACCTGCACGCCCTTCCTTCTTGACGCTTCAAGCCATCCTTCGCCGGACGTGCGGCTTGCAGCAGCCGGCGCGTGGCGGTTCCATTCGGATGAAAAAGCGACGGAGAGCATGTGTTCGTATGTTCTTCACGACTCCGAAGCGTCTGTGCGTGAGCACGCGGCGTGGGCCCTTCGATGGAGAACCTCGGAGGTTGAAACGCGCGTGAACTGCTTGGTTGCTGCGGCCGTGCGTGACGAGAGCGGACTCGTGCGTCTCAGTGCCGTGCAGTCGATATCGGGTTTTGTCAGACAGTCACGCCACGCACGTCGCGCTTTGCTCTTTTTGCGCGAGAAGGAACAGCCGCCGGACACGCGAAAGAGGGCGGAAGAAGCGATTGCTGCCAACGCGAACCTGATGCTCTTCGACGCAAAAGACGTGACCGCTGCTCAGCATGCAAGGGACGCGAGCCGGGGGGACTAACGTCATGGGTCGGCTTGGCCGTTTATCCTTTTGGCGCCGCGTTACGTGTTGAGTCAGGAGGGGGTTATGCGATTGATTGCTGTATCGAGAATGCTGATGGGCATGGCTT
>JAHFDX010000420.1 GCA_023248785.1 Myxococcales bacterium | reverse complement strand
CACACGGCATCCTTACTAAATATGCCATTCGTGGTTACAATTTGGCCGACGGCTCCTTGATCGCCAGCAATCGACGATGATTCTCCGGGATCACCGTCGGTGCCGCTCGTGACGACAATGCCACACGCGCCGCTGCCTTTGCCGCCTCCACCCCCTTTGCCCCCGCCCGAAACGTCTTTGCCGTCTGCACCATCGTCGCGATCGTAGCCGCCACGTCCACCCGGGCCGCTTGTGGAGGTTCCCGATGCACCGCACGACTTTGAAACCGAAGGGCCGCCAGCTTCGCCATAGGGAGCCTGCGTGGAGGCTTTCATGTCGTCGTTGCGCCCGGCAGTGCCTGGAAGGCCGTCGCCACCGACCGCGCCATCGACGCCCGAATCTCCATCACGGCCTGGCTGCCCAGCGCGCGCTTCGATTTCGTTGAATCGTATGAACAGGTTTTCGGAGGCGGTGACGCGAATGGCGTAGGTGCCTTTTCCGTCGTTCGGCGCAGCTGGTGTGGTTGCGGCAATCGTTAATCCTTCAACGTGCGTTTCCTTGGAAATGCTGTCGGCTACGATGACGGTGCCCTCAGCGGTGAGCGTTGTCGTCATGCCTCGTTTGCGTTTGAAGGCAAAGCCCGTATCGGTTGGATCAAATCCGCCATAAACGCTCACACCGGATGGCAACGCGATGGCGCCGGTGAAGGTTTCTGCGGCGAGGCACACATTGATACCGCGCTGTGCAGCCAACGTGAGCGCATACGGAAGGGTTTTGAGGGGCATTGAACGCGTGCCCGATGTTGGGGAATCGGTTCCGGATTTACCCGAAACAAAGAGGCATCTTTCGACCACGCCGTCGCTTCCGTCGCAGTTGTCGTCGGTGAAGTTGCTGTCGATCGGGTCGTCATCGCCCAGCTTGGTGCATGCGTATTCGCAACCGTCGGTCGCACTGCCGTTGATGTCGAAGGTTCCGTCCGCGCATCTCGTCACCACCGCCTGGCCGTTCGGCGTGGACGAACATGCGACGATTACTCCGACGAGCACGAGTGAGGCGAGCACAAGCGAGGTCGTCCGAATGCCCCATCTGCGATCAGGCGCGCGCTCAACAATCTGCATCTTCATGCCCGTTCATCCCTTCGCGTGCAGATATCGTGAGTGACGACGCAAACCGTGCCATGCTTTAGTACCTTACGCGATGATGTCGGGACCGCGCACCCACGCAAACGCTCAAGCGAACGATAGCAATCGTGCACGTTGGCTTGCCAGGCGCGCGTTCGCTGGCCTTTTGCCGCCCGTTGTGGTGGCTGCGTTTGGTTTCGCCTGCAACCTCCTCGTCGACAAGAAATTCGACGGATACAGCGAAGCCAGCTGCACATTGGCTCCGGGCGATGCTTCGCTCGACTCTTCTTCGTGCGGTCGATGCATCCAAACGAACTGCGCGAGCAACTTCGAAAGCTTGGACCCATGTTCGCTGTTCGTGACGAATGTGCAGGCGTGTATTGCTGATGGCGGATTTAGCGGAGATGCAGCGAGCAGGTGCGACATTGCCCCCACAGGCGATGCATCTGCAACCGAGCAATCCGCCGCGACCTGCTTCAAGAAAACGTGCGTCGAGAAGAACGATGGTGTGTGCAAGTTTTGCAATCCGCCTGCACGAACACCCGACGGCGGCGTCGCTCTTCAGCCATTGTCCACATTGCCTTGTGGCGCCTGTCTCATGACGGAGTGCCGCGCGGAGATGACGCAGTGCTGTCCGGATAATGTTGTAAGCACGAATGTGGCGTCGTGCATCGCGGCCAGCAGCAAACCGTGCCAAGCCCTGTTCCTCGATGCGGCACTTGCCGAAGCCGGCGCGTGCGGTGCGAGTCTGTCGACCTGCGCACGGAAGAACTGCACGCAAGACTGCACGCCCTGATCAGGCAATGTCCAGCGGATACGCTCCGTCTGAAAGTGCACGTGCGGCGATCGATTTTCTCAGTTCGTCGTCGTTGCGATCAAACGCAGCCATGGTCCGTGCCAGACGGCTAGAGGCGTCAGAGACAAAGACGCTGGTCAAATCGAGTTCGCGCCGCGCCCCGTCTCCTCCGCGTTCGTGCAGCGCATGCGACGTTCGCGAGATGACAGCAGCGATGGCGTAGAGATCGATAGCTGCATTGGCAATCCGGTGTTGTGTGAATTGCATTTCGGCGATCTCTTGACCGTGTTGGCGCAAAACCTTGTCTACGTTGCGCGCGAGAAGTGCAACGTTGTCTTCAAGAACGGCTGCCTCGCGACTGAGGAGCGGGTGGTGGAGCGCCATGCGATCGCGACCGAGCACCGTGCGCGCGCGCCGAAGGGCGAAGTCACTCAGTAATCCGAATCCCTTAATAGGTTCACGAATGGCTTTTCCGACCTCGGCGATTTCCTTGGCTGGCCCTTGCATGCCCGACAGCGCCACAAAACACCGAAGTGTCTCGTTCGTCCCGCCGAATAATGAGAAGAATCGAGCGTCGCGCAGCGCTCGCTCAAACGGGGCTTCCGTGGAGTAGCCCAGTCCAGCCGCGACCTGCATCGAAAGATGTGCCACACGAAGTACAGTTTCAGCTCCCAAGATCTTGCAGATCGCGCTTTCGACCGCGTAGTCGCGAAGGCCCGCGTCGACGGCTCCGGTCGATAAGTAAACGGTGCTTTCCAACGCGAACGTGTCGGAAAGCATGCGTGAGAGCAGGTTGCGAATCAGTCCGAACTCACCGATGGAACGTCCAAAGGCGCGGCGTCCGCTAGCGCGTTCAAGGGTGGCTCGCACAATGCGTTTGGATAAGCCAATGCACCCTGCGGCCAGCGACAACCGCGCGCGGGCGAGCACATCGGTGGCCACGAGGAATCCCTTGCCCGCCTCTCCCAATAGGGCGGATTCGGGAACGGCAACTTGCGTTAACTGAAGAAGGCTCGTGGGGAGTCCACGCACCCCTAGTTTTGGACTTGTTGGCGTTGCGGTGACTCCCGGACCCTTTGGAACGACGAACCCAGAAATGCGTGGCTTATGACCGTCGTCTGCGGGTGCAGTGCGCGCAAACACGATGCACACATCGGATTGCTCACCGAGGACCGTCCAGCCCTTTGTTCCGTTTATTACGTAACTGTTATTGTTGCGTTTTTCGGCGTGGGTCTGCAGCCCGGCCGGGTCGCTCCCTGCGGTCGGTTCTGCCAAGGCAAATGCGGCCGTTTTCTTACCCGAGGCAAGCGAGGGAAGATGTTCTTCCATCGCGGTGCTGCTCCCAAACGTAGCAAGTGCGTGGCATGCGAGTGCGCCATGCGCCAGCGCCGCACAACCGATCGCGGTATCGATCGATACAAGCTCCTGATAAGCGCGTGCCTGTGCGCTCACGGTCCATCCCCCACCACCGTGCGTGGTTGGAACGGAAATTCCTAATGCTCCGATCGATCCGAGCGCTTCCCACAGCGTCGTTTCGATACGCGAAGGGCGTTCCGGTTCACCTACCGGCAGCAATCGCTCGAGCGATCGTCTCCACGTTTCCAGCGTAGGAACGAGATCTTCGGGCAGGCGTCCGCGCCGAAAGGGGAACAGGGCAGGCTCTAAAATGGCGCCGAAAAACAGCGACTTTGCAAAAGAGGTTTCGATGGGCGAGGGCATGTTGATGGTGTGAGCTTCGCGGGTGCGAAAATGCTCAAGCTCTGCGATAGTAACCTAAAGGCCCCGAACCCCGACCTCTCCCTTGGGGCCTGACTAGTTTCAAGGGGCTTTCAAGGGGCGCCTGTCGGGCGTTTGCAGAGGCTCTCGGGAGTTATGGGTGAACGATCGTAAGCTCACGTGGGACAAGAAAATCGAATCAGCGTGTCGCGTGCGCGGCGGCGCTGTTCTTGGCATCTGCAACGTGACGCCGGACTCGTTTAGCGATGGCGGCGACAGCTACGGTTTCGAGAAGGCACGCGCAACCATTGATCGATTGCTTGAAGAGGGTGCTGACGCCATCGACGTGGGGGGCGAGTCGACAAGACCAGGCGCCGTTTCCGTGGGCGCAGACGAACAAATCGAACGTGTGATTGCTGCGGTTCGCTACGCTTCGGCACGGACCGTTGTGTCGATCGATACGGCACATCCGCGCGTAGCGGCCGCCGCGCTCGATGCGGGTGCAAGTTGTGTAAACGACGTGTCCTGTCTTTCGGACCTCGAGCTCGCGGGCGTTGTGTGGCGTTTTTCTTCGGCGCTCATTCTTATGCACTCCCGCCCTGCGCACCAAGCGACGTCTGGGTTCAGCGCGTATCCCGAAGATGGATACGAAGATGTTGTTGAGGATGTGTGGCGCGAGTGGGCCCACGCGGCAGATAGAGCGTATCGAGCAGGCGTCTCACGCGATGCCATTTGGTTCGATCCAGGATTTGGTTTTGCGAAAAGCGC
>JAHFDX010000419.1 GCA_023248785.1 Myxococcales bacterium | reverse complement strand
CCGTGGTCAAAACACAACCACTCACGTAACTTCGTGGGCCGACTTGGTAATTTTCTCGTCTTCAACAACGGATTTCACACCGTTCACCACGAGAACGCCGGCGCTCACTGGAGCGAGCTCCCCTTGCTTCACCAAAAAATTGCGCACAAAATTCATCCCGAGTTGAATCAGCAGTCCATCTTCGGCTTCTGCTTCAAAGCGTATCTATTCGGCATTTTCAACAACCGATTCCGAACGCAACAAATCGGTCGCGCGCCTTACGAGTCGCCGACCGGCGAAACCCAATCGCTTGCAACGGCGGAAGTTAGTGCGGAGGATCTTGGAGCCAACGTGGGGATGGTTTAACCTCGTCATCTCTGGGCTGACTGATACGTTTCTCTTGATATGCTCGATCTGGAGGAACGCCCGCTTGTGACGCTAGGACTTCGCGAGGGGCCCATCAGCCTAGCGAAAGAGGCCGCTGCCCAAGTTGGAACTCCGGTCGTCGAGTTTGACGATATTCGTAGCTTTACGAATTACCTCTATTCCGAGTTGCCGCTCGCGGTTTTGGTGCGCCCTGGCCAGCTGGCGCAAAGCACATGTTTTCATATGCGCACGCAATTGCGATTCGCGGATGTTCCGATTTTGGGAGCAGCGACGGATTGCGGCGACGTGGCATTCGTAGAATTGTTCATGTGGGGCGGCGACGATCTTGTCCAAATGCAGTCGTCCGAAGGTCTGGCACGAAGGCTCCGATTGATTCGGCAAAGGCCGGAAATACCGACTTCGCGCTCGAGTGCTGCCGGCATTGCACTCGTTGCGGGAGCCGATCCGCAGTGGCGTAGCGTTGTCGCGCGCGCTTTGTTTCATGGCGGGTACCGGATTCGGTACGTAACCACGTCCGCTGAGTTGCTCACGGATCTTGCTACGCACACGCCCGCCATTGTGGTTGCGTCGGAAGGCCTTCGCCCAAATGGCGCTGGGCGCGCACTTCGAGAAACGCGGCCATCCTCCAGCGTTCCGTGGATTATTGTGGCTGCTCCGAAACGGCTGCCCTCCATTGCTGCGGAACTTCGAGGCGTGGAACAGTTGGCGTTTGTGGATGCGTTTGGACCGCCAGAAAATACTCTCTTCGTCGCGAACGAGCTCTTGTTCGGCTACGGGGTTGACAAGCGAACTGCCACCCGCGTCCTCTACGGATCGTCGGTTGCGTTTCGTAATGCCGGAGGTGAACGCGACGACGTCGGATTAACGTACAACGTTTCAACGGGGGGGTTATTCATTCGCACGCTTGCGCCTTGCGAAGTAGGGCAAGAAGTGTGGCTCGAGCTCTGGCCGCCGCGATCGGATCGGCGCGTTCGATTGGCCGGGCGGGTTGCCTGGGTGAGACCCTTTGGATCACCAGAGGGAGCGACGTCACCGCCCGGGTGCGGCGTTCAAGTGAGCGAAGGATTGGCGGGGGATTTGGCTCGCTTCACTTCGGGCGTCAAAGCGTTCGAGCGATCGCTCTTCGCCTAAATCGTAACATCGTTAGTTACTTGAGGGCCCACGCCGAATTGGATGGCGTGTGTGATGTTGGCTGCCAGAAGGACTTGAGCAGCGGGAACAGTGTTTGCCCCATCCCTTTGAAGTGATCGATGTGGTCGGGTTCGCGCAGACCGCCGTAACCTGCCACGTGGAAGTTGCCGCGATGCGCTTCGTAGAGAAGCTGCATACCGCGCGGGCCTGTTCCGTCGCGCGTGCTTCGTGCGAGGGTGATCATGTCGAGCAGAGTGTGGGTCGCTTTTGTGGTGCTCGCGTACCCGATGGTGCGAATCGACGAGTGTGTCATTGCAAAAAGCGTCTCGCCGCGCGCTGCTCTATCTGCAAAGCGAACGTATTTTTGTAACCCATCGCGATACACTTCGCCGCTCGGCGCGTACATCTCGTGGAAACCATCGGCCAGGAGCACGGCGTCGATGCGATCGGCCCAGTCGGACTTCGACAAGATGGCGCCAACGCCCGCAAAGCCTGCGCTCCACGCAGCCAGCGCAATACGACCGAGATGTGCACCCTTGATTCCGGACTTGGCCACCGCGCGATCGATATGGCCAAACAACTGATCGACACTGCCTGGATACTGGTAAGGCCCGCTGTATGCCGACGACCCGATGCCGTAGTTCACGCTTACAACGATGGCGTTGACCCCTGCTTCTTCAACCGTGTCTTCCACAATCTGTGGGCGACCGTGAAAATGCACCACCACGTCGTACGCTCTTTCGGTCGAAAGCGTGAAGTACGACGGAACGTAGAGCATGCAGCAGCCAAAGAAGACATGCTTCCCCCGTGCTGGCGCGACATCGGCTGAGGTCACATCCATTGCAGGCGACAAAGTCTTGGACGGCGCCGTGCCACTACCGCTTGCGGCGGCGGGCTCAGCTGTGAGTGAAAACGCGCAAGCGAACAGGCCTGCTGCGGCGAAGTGGAGCGCGGAGTTTGCCGTGGCGCTTCGCATGGGACTAGGGCGTAACATCGTACGCGGGCGTGCGCACGTGAAAGTGCGCATGAGGCGAGGTAAATAGTTGTGCGATTGAATTAATTCACTGCGAATGCAGCGGCTGAGCACATCCTACGACGCGCGCCGCTTGAACACAGACCGCACAAGATCGAGATCAAAGCGCGATAATTCCCGCGTTAGCGCGAGCATTGCGAAGTAGAAAAGGGCGACGAGTGCGGCTGCGACGGGGGTGAGCACGCGCGAGAGAATCGGAAGAGCTCGCCCAGCCAGCGCGAGCGTAACGACAACAACAAAGACCCTCAGGAAGGTTGAGATAGGGAAGAACACCGAAGCTCGACGGTGGACCGACACCGTTGCAACCACAAATGCCGCTGCAAGCACAGCCGCCATGGTCAGAGCCGTTCGTAGCAGCTGAGGCTCCCCAAAGGGAGCGTTGCGCACAACCACCAGCATGACCACAGCCACAACCGCCGACGAACCGAACGTAATGGCAAGTGACCAGCGCTCGCGCCCAAGGCTCGTAAGGATGGTGAGCGCCAGCGCAAGGAGGGCGAACGCGCTCATTCCCGAAGCGAGCAAGCGAAGCGTTGTGGCGCCGCGTTCCGCGACGTCGGAGCCGTAGGCAAAGTGAAGAAGTGATCCGGGCAATGTAACTACGATGGACACGAGAAGGCCGCAGAGTAGAAGTGCAATCCGTGAACCACGCAAAACAAGCGCTCGCACTCGTTCGTGATCCCCATCGGAGTGGGCACGCGCCAACATGGGAAACAGCACTTGCGTCACGCTGAAAAGCAGTTGGTACGGCAGAAATGCGAATAACTGGCATGCGCGATACACGCCCAGCCACTCGTCGGAAGCTTTGGATGGGTCGGCGAGCCATGCGCCTTGGGATGCTTGTTTGGATAGGCAGTGCCCGAGAATCGAAATGTCACTCTGCATGAGCGCATTCATGGCGAGCTGCGCACCGGAAATCATGAACCATTGCGTGAGATAGGCGCGCGCGGGAGGGAGGGATGCGTTTGGATCGGATGAACCTGTTCCTGTCCATCGCAAGGCGATAGGCAGGATGAGTGCGGCGGCTCCCACAAAACCGAGGCACGCACCGAGCACGCCGAGGCCGAAGAGTTTTCCCAAGAGGTAACTGCCACCGACCAAAAGCACCGTGCGCAGGGTGGCAAACAGCACGTCAAGCGAGGCTTGCCGAACGAATTGTCCGCGACCGTTCAGATAACCAATGAGCGGGGCATAGAGTCCATACAGAAGGGCTACGCCGCTCATCACAAGAAGCGGCAAGAGGATGTGCGGTGCGCCTTGAAAGCGGGTGTAGATGGGCGCAAACACGATGAATCCAATGGCAACCGCCCCGGCAATGGGGGTGTGGATTCGAAGCGCGTGCCTTAGCGCGGCGTGTTGGTGACGGGGATTCTGCGCGACAAGTCGTGACACGCTCTGCGTGGACCCTGAAACGATGACGTTGTTTAGAATATTCGATATCGGAAGGACGCGGCCCGACAGGGCACCGTAGCCGGCAAGTCCCATCACTCCTTTAAGGAGTGGTTGTTGGATGAACCCGACGAGGATGAAGAACACCTTCGCGGCGAGCACCGCGAGGCCTCCGCGCCCGGCTTTGGCGGTTGCCTCGGTGCTTTCTGATTCGGACGACACGCGAAAGGAAACAACACCCTTTTCGTAACGGGGCAAGTGTTATCCGGCTGGGCGCTTATTGCAGCTTCCGATCTTTTGGAATCGTTCCGTCTGGATTTAGCCCCACCGCTCGCCATCGCGAATGTTCATCGGGAAAGTCTGCCGCTGGAGGCGTCGTTACATCGCGCACTTCCATCTTCACGACGCCGAAGGGCTCCGCCTCAACCGTCACCCGAAGAACTTGTGCAGGATGCAATGGC
>JAHFDX010000418.1 GCA_023248785.1 Myxococcales bacterium | reverse complement strand
GCGAGAGAATCACGGGATCGTGTGCATGCAGCACTCCGTTTTGTGAAACCTCGGCGATCACCCACACAAGATCGCCCTCACGAACGGGTGTGCGAAGTTCGCGCGCATGGCCGCGCGCCGTCTTTGCATCGAGGTACACATCGTCGAACACCGACTCGCTCTCGCACTCGGCAAGTTTTGCTTGGCGACTTGGCTCAGGCCACACTTCGATGCGCGTGCCTTGCCCTAGATGAACGAGGCCCCCGTCCCAACGAAGCGACCCGCCGTGATTCACTGACTCATAGGCGCGGTCCCAAAACGCAATCGTGCGCCCATCACGCGCATCGAGCGCGCGACCCGTCTGATGAACAACGTGCTCGGCGAGCGTGCCCTTTGATTCCACGCGTGCGCGAAACATGCCGATGCCCTGAGCACAGGGTTTGTGTGTCTTCATTCGCTTCGAAAGCTTTTGCACCTCGCGTAGATGAATCCACGAAGCCCCCGCGAGCAGAAGCGCAACGGTCCACACAACGCCGAGCGTAAAGAGCCCCATGATCTCACGCGACAGCATCACATCACCTCGGCAGCTTGTGCGGCCTCAGCTCGCCTTGCATCGCGTGGCGCGATTGATTTGTCACTATCGTAGGTACGTTCGTAACGCGCCGGGTCTTCGAGGTTCTTGCGGCGGAAATTTAGGAAAAACGTGCGGAGCAGGTACCACGCCATGCTCGGCTCGTTGAGCCTCGGATCGATGCGCGGAACCACTTCTTTGTCGTGCCACTCGCGAAGGTCGGACCAGTGCACGCCGGCGCGGTTGTGATGGATCGTGTGAAGTCCGTTGTTGCACATGATCCAATTGAAAGCGCGACCTACGAAGTTGCGCGAGTGATTCCAGTCGCTCGAAATGTCACATCCATCGTGCTGAATCAGGTTGATGCGCAATATGCCGCGCGCGCCCCAAAGTTGCGGAAGCACGATGAAAAAGAGCGTGGTCCAGAAATCGGAGACCATCATCAGCGCCGTCAACCCGAACGCAAACACCATCTCGCGCGTGTACTGCCTCCGAAAACCGCGCTTGCCAAGTTGCTTGCCCCAGCGCGTGACGCCGTCGAATGTTTCGGGACCCGCGGTGTTTGGGAAGTGAAGCAGATTGAGCAAGTGCCAGCGAAACTGGACCTTCTCGCTCGCCGCCCAGTCGGGCTGTCCGTCGTCTTCAAAGTGGTGGTGTACAAGGTTGTGCGAGGCGACATTCGCGGAAGCCGGGTACAGCGCTCCGAAGCTCAAGATCATACGAAAGGCGGCGTTCCACTTCGGACCGCGAAAGGGCCCTTGGTGCAAACTGTTGTGAAGGACGACCGCGTTCAAGAAGCTGAAGTAACAAGCGCCTACGAAGAAAAACGCGTTTCTGCACGCGGGCACGAAGTACATCGACCCAAGCAGGGTCCAATAGACCGCGACGATACCGATCTGCCGAAGTTCTGCTGAGCGCTTAAGCAACGAGGTCTCCTCTGATTTGCCGGATACCGCAAAGTGCCCGATCGCTCAAACGAATGACAGATCGCTGGGAGAAAAAGTCACGACGCGAACCCGGTTTCGCACCGGTTCATGGGGGCAACTTCATCGACGAGTCCCTTTAACTGAGGTATCCAGGGAAACGTGACAGCCGTTGCCGAATTTCTTACGGGCCGCCCTTCCGTCTTATTTCGAAAGAACAGCACGTTCTATTTTCGATACGATCTCACGTATCTCGTGCTTTGTTCGGTCGCGCTTCTGGCGATGATTTCGACCGGAATGCGCCCGATTTTTGGGGAATGGACGTGGTGGCTGCCGGTGTTATTGCCCGTCGCGTGTTACGCCGTGATGTGCGGACACGTGTTTGCGCACAACGCGGCCCACGGCAATTTTCCCAAACCTGTCAACCGTTTAATGGGAGAAATCGCGGGCTTGGTGGTCCTTTCGCGTTTCGCCTCGTGGGAGATCATCCATATGAGGCACCACCAATACTCAGACGATCTCGACCGCGATCCGCATCCGAACATGGGCGGCTACTGGAAGACGTTTTTCCACACGCTCGTGAACGTGGAGAAGCAGCTTCAGCAGAACTTTCTCGACCTGCATGGCGACACCGCGGAGAACCGCAAGCGTGAAAAAACGCGGGCCCTCATCAGCTACGCGACCAACATCGTGCTCATTGCCTGTTGGTTTCGGCTACTCGGCGCGCCCGGATTTCTTCTGCTCTTCGTGCCCGCCTCGATCGCAGCGACGCTCCACCTGATTCACTTCAATTGGAGCACGCACAACGGCATGAAAGGTAGCGACTTCAAGCCGGTCGATATCGACCAAGGGATTTTCTGGTTCGGCAATCGGATTTTCTTCGGCATCTACTACCACGACACGCATCATCGAAATACGAAGCTGTTCAATCCGATGCTGGGTGCGCTGGGTAAAATAAACTGACCGAGCGCCGGGAGCTTGGTTGCGTTACCGCATCCAGAGTGCGCTCATGTCAAACTCGATGGCGTCGAAGGGTTCCGCCCTCACGCAGCTGTCGCCTGTGAACACCTCGATCACGCGATACGTTGGACCATCGAGACGAAGGATCTCGAGCGTCTTAACAATCGGATCGACCAGCCAGAGATGGGTAACTTGAGCGCGCGCATAGATCTTTGCTTTGTCACCGCGGTCGATCGCTTGCGTGGAAGGTGAGAGCACTTCGCAGACCCAGTTGGGCGCGACACTCAAGTGAGCAGCCTGCGGCAGCTCAGGCAAGCGCTCGCGGCGCCATCCAGCGAGATCTGGCACAACGACGTCTTCGCTCAAGTGCAGCTCCGGCTCAAAGAGAATGATCCAGCCCCCCGGGCCCCCCTTTCCGCGACGGAACGGTGCTCCGAGCTCTTCGGAAATGCCGAAAGTGGCGTTTGCGTGGATCGCTCCGGGGCGTGGACTGACGTAAATACTTCCGAGGATGAGCTCACCGACCACGTTCGATGGCAGCGCTTGCAGATCAGCGTAGGTTCCAAGCTTTGGGGCCGCGGTCATGCCTTTACGAGACTAGCCCGCAAAAAGAGCCTTCGCCAATCGCACGCCGCTTCAGGACGCGCGTCGGACCCACAGAACGGTGGACGTCTCTTCAATCGCAGACAGATGACCCATCGCCACGCGAAACTCGAGCGATTCAGATGCGGGCAAGGTACGCCCTGCGAGCGGCGTGGATCCTGTTTGTAACGGGGTTCCAGCCTTGGCAAGAGCGGCGAGGCTACCGCGGATCAGTTCCGCGATGCGGACCTGGCGCATGAACGCGTCGTCCGCGCGAAACATCGTTGCCTCAGTGTGATTCTTTGAAACCTCGACCATGACAGCGCTCCCGTGTGAATGCTGCGACGCGGTGGCGCGCTGCACTCCGCATTTCTGCTTGCTCCCGGTAGCAAAACTGACACGAACTGCGGGGCGGACCGCTACCTGTCAGGTACGCGCCCCAAGACGGCGCGGCTGAGACGGTTGTGAAATGGCGCGGCCGAGTACCTGCCAGGTAATGGTCGAGGCGCGGGAATCAAGCAGAACAAGCTCGGCGTACGCCAAGTATGCTGCTGGCGTGATCTACGCCCACGAAGCGTGGCCGACTCACCTCGCTGTCGCCATCGGTCCGCGCGCGCTCCGGATGCCGCTGAAGACCTACTGCGATATCGAGGTTCTAAGCAAAAAACGAACGCGGTTCTGGGCACCGGCATTGCGCGATCGCCCGCAAGAAGAACTCAAGGTTCGGACACGAAAAGCGTGGATCGGCGTCAAGAGCGGCGAGGCCCCGAGTGATGCGCCGCCGGGGATCGAGGAGGTCACGCCCCAGGCCTGCAACAACTCTGGGTTCTCTACGGGGCAGTCTATGGTCATCGAGCTCAACGCGGATGTCGCAATGCCGATTGCTCCTTTGGGAACGAGTTCAAACGCAATGGAGCTGCGCTACGTGGAGTTGATAGCGCGTGCTCGGGCATCCGGAGGAAAAGGCCCGCTCCAAACCTTGGGTGAGGGCTCCTCTTATGACGGCCGGGTGGCTTGCCAAGGTTCTCGCGTCCCCGCAAGCACGCGCAATGTTTGCTCACAGGAGCGTGGTGGGTGTGCATCGCGCGGATACGAAAAATTACAGTCGTCTGGTGGAGGGGAACGTCGCCGCAATCAAGTCCATTCTTGACGACATCGCACGCCGGACGAAAAAGTAACAATCTGTGATGTGAATCACTGAGAAAGGAACTCAGCCGCAGCGTCGCTCAACGCGGACAACTGATCTCTGAAGTCGGGGTTCGTCACCATCGGATTGTCGTCTCATTGTACGAACCTCACCGACCATTTCCCACGCGGCTTCGATGATGCCTTCGGCGCTGAAAATTTGCCAAAAATCCCGGTCGAAAG
>JAHFDX010000417.1 GCA_023248785.1 Myxococcales bacterium | reverse complement strand
CAAAAACAGCTTTCGCCATGTTTGGCGGCTCAACGGTGAGGAACTTCCGGGAGCACGCGTGTCACTTTTCGCACGAGACGTCGGCAAAAAAACCATCCGCCTCCAATCCAGTTTGCGTTCCGTGAAAGAGAAGAGCTCGTACGCGGGGCGGTGGACCGTCGATGTGGAAACCACCGACGGACAAATCGTGGGGCGAACAAGTTTCAAGGTTGTCGAATAGGTAGACCTCCCATCCCAACCGTCCACCCCATTGTGTAGCGCGCGTTCACCTCGCTTCTGGGATTGAAGTGCTCTCCAAACGAATCGCGCCAGATGTATGCATCCACGCCAAACGGTCCGAAGTACCCCTCTCGAAAGAGCGCGAACGCCGTTCCCGAAATAACGTCCACGAATTGCGCGCGATGCGAAATTTCAACATCGTGTGCACGCTCGCTTCGAACCCACGCCCCTTGGCTTGTTTTTGACTCCGTGATCTCGCCCAGCACAACCTCGCCGGTCTCGTTGATGAATCCGTGCAGGGCAAGCTCGCGCACCAAGTCGACGCGCAGTTCCAGTGCAAAGCCTCCGTACTTGTTGAGCGTTGCACGAACCCAACGCCGATCGCCCTCCGTGATCTCATGACCGCAAAGGCGCCGCTGCCCACGTCCCGCAAATCCAAACGGTCGCTTCGCAAGAAGCGCCTTGGACGAACGACAGATATCGTCGAACTCGCGTTCGGTGGTGATCCACTCTGCGAGCGGCAAGAATCGACCAAGCGCGTATCCAAAGCTGCGGTGATTGACGCGCTTCAGACATGCGGGGGTCGGAACGTTAGGCAACCTCACGTTCGCCCGTCGCCACCTATCGACTGCGCGTGGAGTCGGGCACCACGAAGCTCCGAGATGCTCACTTAAGTCGTGCGCTTGCTCAACGACCACATCGCCCTCCGACAACAGCGCTCGAAGTGCAGTTGAAAAGTGCACCGTTCGTTCACGCAAGGTTGCCGACGGTTGATACGACCGGGGCCATGCAGCAAGCTCTTCATCTGCGTCGAGATTGAAGACCCACGCGCGCGTCATTCCGACCACATGGCCGACCACATGGAAAGACGAGCCAAGAATTCTTCATCTTGCCCCGCACGCGTTCGCTCCTCGATTGCCATCGGATGACCACGCATGACCATAGGAGAAAGTGGCGGCACCAGGTGCGCACGCCACACGTCGAACGACGCAACTCCCGCGAAACGTTTTAGCCAATGCACGCCAAAGGCAACGTGAGGGATCTCTTCCTCGACGACGGTGCGCTGAATTCGCCCGGCCTGCAGGTCTCCCGCTTCCTCAAAGCGCGACGCAAATCGAAGCCCATGATCGAGATTGCCCGCCTCAAAGCCAACGCCCATCGCCGAAACAAACATTGCCGGACTTTCAGATGCGGGGACACGTTGCCAAAACCAGTCGTTGATTGCAAAGTCGCCGATTTTGAATCCGAGCGACCGAATGTGTTCGGCGTACATTTGCATGTGGCGCATTTCGTCGAGGGCAATTCGAACGAGGCCTCGCCGAAAAGACGGAGGCGTATCGGGAAACGAAAGCAACGCCCAGCACATGAGCTCAGCGGCCTGCAGCTCGTGATGCCAAAACAGGTGCAAAAGCATGGCGCGCTTTTTCGGATCACGAAGAGCAGCGGCAGTCAGATTGCGAACGCGGTGCGGAACACTTCGAAGCTCAGGGGGCCGGCCAGGACGTTCGACACAAATCCGTTGACGCTCAAAGGCAAACTTGAGCGGCACGTCGGGCGGCGCCATCTTGTGCGCAAGCGACGCCGTGCAAACGTAGTCGTACGCCCATCGTTCGATCGTATCGGACGGCGCGTGGAAAGCGGGCTCAGTAGTCGCAGAGCCCGTAGGTGTAGCCGTTGATGAAAGGTGCACTTGCGCCGAGAACGTTCTTGCAGGTTTGACCGAGGCCACAATCAAGGTTCTTGCCAACACGACACCACTTCATGCATTCGGATAGCAATGACGAGGTGGCGCACACGAGTCCTTGTGCGCAGTAGTTGACCGAGCAATCGCCGTATTCTTTAACCGGTCCGGACGCGATGCAGTCCGTTTCGTCGACGTCTTGGTAATACGTGCAGTTGTTCGAACCACACACTGTGGACGCACGAAGCAAGTCGCAGGTGACTGTGCAAACCTTGTCGTTTGGAATCGCCGTCGAGCCGTTCATGAGTTGAACGCACTCGCCAGTACCTGGAGTCAAACACTTCTTCCCCGCGTTGGCGCAGTACGGTCGACACGCGCCGGCGACGCACGTGAGGCCTTCGGTGCAGTTGCCCGTCGAAGTGCACGGGCCCCCGCGCGATTGGGCGCCGGAGGCCACGCAACTTGTCGCGCCCGTGTTGAAGTTCGTCACCTCGCACGTTTGCTTCGAAGCACACCCGCACTGCGGATCGAGACCGCACAAATAGTTTGGGGAGACCGTCGCGCAGTTTCCCGAATCGGGAACTGCCGCGTCAGGCGTGCCGGTATCCTTGTTGGGTGGCGCGGACGAATCTGTACCTGAGTCCTCCGTGCTAGCACTCGTATCGGTCATACCTGTCCCGGTATCGATTTTCGCCGTCGTGGGACCACCATCGCCTTCAAGCGTTGGGTCTTGATCCACGATGAGATCATCGTCGGATGTGCCCATTGCACAGCCTACCAAGCCGAGAACGACGACCCCTATCCCGATACGAACCGCTCCGGTACGAACCGCTCTACTGAACATCTATGCCGACCCGTAGCATGATGTCAGCAACCTGGGCGAAAAAGGCCCGTCTCGAGACGAGATTGTCACACCCCATGTAGGTTCGGGAACTGGCTACGCTCAATGCCATGCGCATTCTCGCTTGTAGTGCTCTTTTTCTATGCGCGAACGTAGCCCTTGCGGATGACACCGATCGCTGGTGGGGCACCGACAAGGCTGCGCACGCGGCGGCTTCGTTTGGGATTGCGGGGGCAACCTATTCGGTCTCTGCATGTCATTTTTCGTCCCGGGTCGCGCCCCTTCTGATTGGCAGCGTCGTGACGGCATCCGCCGGCATTGGTAAGGAAATTTGGGACTCCGCGACGGGCGGGCAACCCTCATGGAAGGACCTCACCTGGGATGCGTTGGGCCTTGCGACGGGCCTGGTCGTGTCGTACCTCGTCGACCTCGCATTCCGCGGCTCCACACTTCCACGTCACGAAGCCTTGCAGCGCGTACAGCCTTCACTGATAAAGTGACCGCCATGAGCGCCCCGGTGGTTGGCATCATCATGGGCAGTGAGTCCGATCTCGACACGATGAACGCCGCACGCGAGGTGCTTCGTACATTTGACGTGCCGTACGAGATCGCAGTTGTGAGTGCACACCGCACTCCTGAGCGTATGGTCGAGTATGCGAAGGCCGCAGCGGACCGTGGCTTGAAGGTGATCATTGCGGGCGCCGGAGGTGCGGCTCATTTACCCGGGATGATCTCCTCAATGACGTTACTTCCCGTCCTTGGGGTGCCCATGCAAACCCAAGCCCTTCAAGGACTCGATAGCTTGCTATCGATCGTTCAGATGCCGGGAGGAATTCCCACGGCTACGTTTGCCATCGGCGCATCGGGCGCAAAGAACGCAGCGATCTTCGCAGTGCGCATCCTCGCACTCGATAACGATGCCCTTCGGGCAAAGCTACAAACGTTTGAGATTCAACTTCAAGAAGAAGCGTTGCGCGGACATGATCGCGTCGTAGCCACCGAGCGGCCGGGCGGATGACACGCACGGTTGGCATCCTCGGCGGAGGCCAGCTCGGCTGCATGCTCGCCGAGGCCATCGCCCTGCGCAAAGGGAAGGTCCACCTGTACGATCGCGATCCCGATGCCCCCTCCGCAACACGCTTTCCGACGTTGCGAGGGTCCTGGGACGATGTGGAAAGCCTGCGCGCCTTTTCGGCTGCGTGCGATGTGATCACGTATGAACGCGAACACGTCGACATTGACGCGTTGAAGGCCGCAAAGATCCGCACGGTGCCTTCCCTTGACGTGCTTCGCATTACGCAACACCGTGGCCACGAGAAGACATTTTTGCGCGAACGTGGTCTGCCTCACGCCGGCTTCCTTTTAGCAGAGACGCCGGACCAACGCGGAGAAGTCGCATCGAAGATGGGCTTCCCTTGCATCGCGAAAATGTGCCTTAGCGGTTACGATGGCAAGGGCCAGTGGTATCTCAACGGACCGGACGATCTCATCCAACTTGCTGGCACACCCGGACCGATTGTCTTTGAAGACGTGATTGCCATCGCCCTCGAGGTCAGCTGCATCGTTGGACGCGATCGGCACGGTTCGGAATGCGTGTTTCCGGTGTTCGAAAACGCGCACGATCGGCATGTGCTCGACGTCACCGTGGTTCCGG
>JAHFDX010000416.1 GCA_023248785.1 Myxococcales bacterium | reverse complement strand
ATTGGTACCGGCAGAATGGGTGGCTGTAAGAACAAAGCCTTCGATAATATGAGCCAATGTAGGCAATCGGCACGGCCGTCCTCGATACGCGTTTCGGCATTACGATCTTGCGAACAAGGGCCGTTCCAAGAGCTGGAGGGACGCAATGAAGGTGCAAGCATTCTTTTTGGGCTCGTTTGGATTTTTAGCAACCGTAGGCGTACCGAACATGGCAAGTGCTTCGAGCCCGAATTCAACCGGTGAAGTCCAGCTTCGGGCTCGCGATCAAAAGAACAACGAGCTCTTTCGATCCATCAACAACGAGATCCGCTGTCCCGACGTTCTTTCGCGCGCGGTCAAGCACCGTGCCGAATGGTCAAGCCAGGGCACCGAGATGATCCGCACGCTGGAAAAATCTGCGACCCGCCTTCATGAAACCGCCTTCGTGGCTTGGAACAATCGCCCTCCCGGGTACGCAGGCGGAACGATGCCCGATGGCGTTGCGATCGCCACCGGTGACTTTCCGGAGGGGGCTGGCTTCTTTCGCATAGTGCGAACATGGATCTCTCGGCCCTCGAAATGGGGCGACGGAAAAGCGACTACGAGTCCCAAACAGCGCCATATCAACTTCGTGCTCAAGAAGGTGGGCGGCCTATCGAAGTCGAAGATTCTCGGAACGTACACGACGGTCGGAGACATCTTCGTTCTCGCGTGTGTCATGCGCGTAGGCGGTGACAAGTTTTTCCTCGAACGCGAGCTCGGTGGCGTGCTTCGGTCGCGCGACGATATGTACACGGGCATCATGGCTGTGGAGGGCGAGGATCTCGACCCTGCCGCCGACTATGTTCTTAGCGTGTCCGCGTACCCGGAGACTCCGAACTCGAAGCTCAATCCGTGGATTTTTGGCAGCACCACGTCCACAGGAAATTTGTGGCTGCAACTTGAGATCAAGCACAACGGCAAATGACGCTGTTACCGGATCACTGACGCGCAACCCACGACGATCTCCACTTTGCCATTGGGGTCGCCCTTCACTTGCGTGCAAATAGCACCATTTAAGATCACTTTCGTCGGCGCGGTTGTGTTGTCGAAGGCCCAACCTTCGCTGTCGTTCTTTGGAACGATGCTCTGGCCGCCGCCACCGGTTGTGTAAATCACGTTAACCTTGTTTACATCGAGCGTGCCGCCCGTTTGCTGAAGCGTAAACTCGCACGACATCGCTTGCGCGCGGATTGCATTGATGGCGTTGAGGAACTCCGTTGTCAACTGGGCCTGGCTCTTGCCGCCCGGCGTGATCTGGAAGTGACACATCTTCGATTCGTTTGCAGTTTCGTTTGGATCGCATCCAGCTTTCGCGCCCTTGCCGTTGACCGCCAGTTGCGCCATGAACTTCGGGTCGTACACTTGCGGTGCGTTGAGCGACCCAATGCCGACCGAGAACGTGATGATGGGCTCGGGTTTTCCTGCCCACTCTGTGGCGAGGTTGAGCGACCAGGGTGCTTCGTTCTTGCCCGCGGGCATGTCGGGGTCCGGAATTCCGTCGGACATGAACACGAGCACGCGCTTGCCGCCCTTCTCGATCGGGGAGGTGGGCGTGTACGCGGCGAGCTGCGGATATTGCCCGTTCAACACTTCGTAGGTGGGCGTACCCAAGAACGGTTCGGTGAGATCAACGCGTTCGCGCAACGAAGTGTGCTTGGCAGTATCGACAAAGCCGAGAGGTACGTCGATCGAGGCGTAAGGTCCAGCCGAGTGGTCCGTGGCCGTAAAATCTCGGCGATCCGCAAACACCGTGAGACCCACAGCGATAGACGTCGGCGCCTGATTTCGAATTTCGTCAAAGAGCGACCCCAGGGCGCCCGTGGCGGCGGTCCACTTGTTGTCTTGGGTCATGCTGCCTGAGCCATCGAGCACGAACAGCATGTAAGCGGGCACGCGCTGCGCTCTGTCGGTCGCCTGCGCGCACGACGCAGTTCGAAGGTCGCCTGCGTTTGAAAATGGCTGCGCGTACTTGGGATCGGCCCCATCGCTTTCGGTTCCCGCGTCCGGTCGAAAGCCGCTGCCGTCGTCGGTCTCACGACATCCCTGAACAAGCGCACCGGTTAGGGCCAAGGCTGACAGGTGCGCCCCGATGGCTAGGAGAGTTCCCGTCGAATACATTCGAATCGCCATTGGTTGCTCCATTAGACTTGCCCAAAAAACTGGCCCAGGCAGAGGCCGATTGAACCTACAATGCGCGATCGGGCCGTGCAAACTCGGTTGGTCATTAAACATGAGTACGGCTCATGCGGCCGCATAGTTGAGCCGTAAGGTGCGCTATTCTCTCAAATTCATTGGATTTTTCAGGAGTCGTGGATGCTAGGGTGGGCCCTCAAGAAGATTCTCGGCACGTCACACGATCGCGAAATAAAGCGCGTGCGCCCGCATGTGGTTGCGATGAACGCGCTCGAAGACGGGATCAGCAAGTTGAGCGATGCCGAGCTCAAAGCGAAGACGGCTGAGTTTAGACAGAAGCTCGAAAACGGAGCCACCCTCGACGACGTTCTGCATGAGGCGTTTGCCGTTTGTCGAGAAGCCGGCAAGCGCGTCCTGAAGATGCGGCACTACGACGTGCAGCTCATCGGCGGGATGGTCCTTCACTCGGGCAAAATTGCTGAGATGCGCACGGGCGAAGGCAAGACGCTGGTGGCGACACTGCCCTGTTATCTCAACGCGCTCGGGGGCGATGGCGTTCACGTCGTTACGGTCAACGACTACCTGGCCAAGCGCGACGCCGAGTGGATGGGGCGACTGTATTCGTTTTTAGGATTGACCACGGGTGTGGTGTATCCGCAGCAGCCCGACGGAGAAAAGCTCCGCGCCTATCGCTCGGACATTACATACGGGCAAAACAACGAGTTCGGTTTCGACTATTTGCGCGACAATATGGAGTTCTCGGCGCTGTCGTATCGCCAACGTGGGCAGAACTTTGCGATTGTTGACGAGGTCGACTCGATCCTCATCGATGAAGCGCGCACGCCCCTCATCATCAGCGGTCAGGGCGAGCCGTCGAGTCACAAGTACCGAACGATCAACGAGATCATCCCAAAGCTCCGCAAAGACGAGCACTACATCGTCGATGAGAAGGCCCACTCGGTCACACTCACCGACGAAGGCGTCGATGCCGCGCAGCGTCTCCTCGAGATCGACAACCTGTACGATCCGGTCAACCTTGAGACGCTTCACATTTCCAACCAGTGCCTTCGCGCGCACACGCTCTACAAGCGCGACGTCAACTACCTTGTCTCGGACGACGGTAAAGTCCTCATTGTCGATGAATTCACCGGTCGTGTTCTTCCAGGTCGGCGTTGGTCAGACGGACTGCATCAAGCCATCGAAGCGAAAGAGCGCGTCCGCATCCAAGAGGAAACGCGAACGCTTGCGACGATCACCTTCCAGAATCTCTTCCGTCTCTACAAGAAGCTCGCTGGAATGACGGGAACCGCCGATACAGAGGCAGCGGAGTTTCACAGCACCTACAAGCTCGACGTCGTCATCATCCCGACGAACAAAGCCATTGCGCGCAAAGATTTCGAGGACGTCGTCTACAAGACCGAGCGCGAGAAGTTTGCTGCTGTGGCTGCCGAGATCATTGAGTTTCACGAGAGGGGCCAGCCCGTCCTGGTCGGCACGACAAGCGTCGAAAAGAGCGCGGCCATCGCGAAGATTTTGGACAAGCGCAAGATTGCGCACGTTGTCCTAAACGCAAAGCACCACGAGCGCGAGGCGTACATCGTGGCCCAGGCGGGTCGCAAGGCCGCCATCACGGTGTCCACCAACATGGCCGGTCGCGGCACCGACATCCTACTCGGCGGAAATCCCGAGATGATTGCCAAGCTCGAGTTCCGTGAGCAAGGGCGCGAACCGGAGGGCGAGCCGGAGGAGTTCGGCAAGGTCGTGCTCAAGTATGAAGCGCTTTGCAGCGCTGAAGGCGAAGAGGTGCGGGCGTGCGGAGGCCTTCACATTGTGGGCACAGAGCGGCACGAATCGCGACGCATCGACAACCAGCTTCGCGGTCGTGCAGGGCGTCAAGGTGACCAAGGATCAAGCCGATTCTATCTGTCGCTCGAAGACGATCTTATGCGCATCTTTGGCGGCGACAAGGTCAAGGCCCTCATGGAGCGGATGGGCATGCCCGACAATGAACCCATCATCCATCCGTGGGTGACAAAATCGATTCAAGACGCGCAGCGCAAAGTCGAGGGCCGCAACTTCGACATCCGCAAGAACACGCTCGAATACGACGACGTGATGAGCGAACAGCGCCGCACGATTTACAAGTTGCGGCACGAACTTCTTACGGGCCGCTACTTCCCCGAGGAGCTCGATGAGCGAGGCAAAGCGACCGGGCATGCGCGCACAGTAAAGGTGAACGAAGCGA
>JAHFDX010000415.1 GCA_023248785.1 Myxococcales bacterium | reverse complement strand
TCCACGGACGGCTTCACGTTTAGTCTTGAAGCGGGAGTAAGGCTCGAGCGCTCGTATCCTATTTACGATCCCATGGTTCTTCGTACCGGAACGAAGTGGTACCTGTGGGGCCACAAGAACCCTGAGGACGTGGCGGCTGAGTCTGATGATGGGCTCACGTTTACGGTCGTTTCCGAAGATTTCCGTATTGGCGCTACGAGTGTGAACGTTTGGTCCGCCATCAACCTGGGCTCCACGTATCGAATTGGCTTCTCCGCCGCGATGCAACCAAGTCTTCGTAGCGCAACGAGGACCGACACCACGTCGTCGTGGACACCCGGCGCAAACATCGCGATGTCCGGAGCACCCACCACTGGCGATGAACCCGTGGTCGATCACGGATACACGAAGCTGCCCGATGGAACGTACGCGCTCGCCTATTTGTCGATGATCCCTTGAGCTGCTAAGCCACTGGCATGATTTGGGCCGAAGTCGCGGCAGAATTCTTGTTGGCCTCGGCGTTGGGCGCCGTCATCCGCGTACGCCGCATGTCCTTCCTTGTGGGTCCGTGGTTCTTATTCGTATGGCTTGCGGCCGAGTTGCCCGTGTATGGCGCAGTCAGTTCCTTGGTCACGGCGGGGGTGCTCGGCTGGATGCATGCACACACGTGGGCGCTTGCGAGCGCGGGCGTCGCTTGCGTGATGTTCACTTGGATTGCATGGCGCACCGCGAAGAATCATCAGTCATTCTCGGAGGCCCTTGGTTCTGTTTTGCAAACGCACGAATCGTGCTCGCTGCACGTAGGGTTCAAGAAGGCCACAATGCTTCTCGACCCGTGGCCGGTGGAGTGGCTCATTCCTTCGGATGTCGAACGGATTGGAAACCTGTCGTACGGTCCAAAGGGACGCCGCAATAAGCTCGATATCTACCGGCCTCGCGTGCGATCCGCCGAAAAGTTACCAATATTGTTACAAATACACGGCGGCGGATGGTGCGTTGGCAACAAACGGCAACAGGCCAGGCCCCTCATGCATGCATTCGCGCAACGCGGATGGATGTGTATCGCGATCAATTACCGATTGAGTCCGTGGGCGACGTTTCCCGATCACGTGATCGACGTAAAACGCGCCATTGCGTGGATCAAGGCGAACGTCGAGATTTACGGAGGCGATCCCGCACGCATCGTTGTAACGGGCGGCTCCGCGGGCGCGCACCTCACCGCGCTGACAGGGCTCACTGCGAACGATCCGCGGTTTCAACCGGGCTTCGAGCACGCAGACACGCGCGTTACGGCGTGTGTTCCGCTTTATGGCGTGTATGATTTGCTGGACCGGCACGGTGATCGAAGAGACTCGTCTCTTCGTTGGCTTGTGCGGATGCTCGTTCTAAAAAAGCACCCAAAGGAGCGCGAGCATTGGGAGCTCGCGAGCCCGTTTTCGCACGTCCATCCAGGTGCTCCTCCATTCTTCGTCGTTCACGGAACGCACGACGTGCTCGCGTGGGTCGAAGAAGCGCGCCGGTTCGTCTCCGAACTCAAGCGCGTGTCAAAGGCACCCGTGCTTTACGCGGAGCTCAACGGCGCGCAACATGCGTTTGAACTGTTTCGATCGATGCGTTCGCGTCATACGGTTCTTGCGATCGAAGCGTTTGCGCGCTGGGCCGTTACGACTTATTCGTCGTATCCGGAGGGGAACAGTACTGTTCGGACAGAAACCTTGCCCTTGTCGTCGATCACATCGACCGCAGGAAATGAAGCGGTTTTAGGTCGGCAAATTCCCCGCGAACAGGCGTAATCCGCGCAGGTCCGAACAAGCTTGGCCAACCACGCCTTCTGCGCGGCGGCTTCGACGGGGACCGCATTTGCATAGGGGAGGGGAGCATTCCCAACCAGCACTTTTGTACCTTCTGGTTTCGACTGAACGGCGCGCGCAAGGGCGCAGAGAGAGAGTTTGCGATCTGTCCCCTGCTCGCCTGCGCGGGCCTTAGCTTCTTGAAGCGACGAAGCACTGATCGCACGGAGCGACGAGTCGGGATCGAAGTGCTGCCAAGGATGTTGGGCGAGAGGAAACTGCACATTAAAGACAAGAGACGTGCGCTCATTCGCTGCGGAGCCGAAGGTCAGCCAACGAGAGCCCGACAGTGGCGATGCCGCGTAGTCGTCTGCTGTTTGTGGAAGCAGTTGCATAGTTCGAATTCCGTCAGGTCCGGCGGCATCAATGGTGACCACGCCGGAAAATCGGACTCCAAATGTTACGTTGTTGAGTCGCCACGTGGTTTGCCACGTCGCATGTTCTTCGGGCGTTCCCTTGAGTGCTTCCGAAAGCGCGGTTGCATCTCCGTTAGCCGGCTCACCCTGAACGGGTTCCGCAACCGGATCGAACTCAACGCGCGAAAGCCGCGTTGCATCGGCCCCGAACGCGAAGAGAATCGAAGGCGTGAAGCAGGTGTCGGTTTCATCACAATGCAAGAGCGCTTTTTCGGCATGAATTCGCGCATGGATGGCGGATCGCTCCTCAGCCTTTACATCGGCTCGCTCATGAAACCACTCCTGCCATCGCCGATAGCTCGGAACAGAGTCGGACCATGCGCTTCGAAATGTCTCGAGCTTGTCGATCCATTCGACAACAGCGTGCTCCCGCTTTTTTCTTGATGTGATTTCTCGAGGCCCTCCGCGCGGAGCGTCCAGCGCTGCAAGCGAGTCAATTTTCATCATATCGAGGTTCAGCGCTTGCTCGACCCATGGCGGCTCATCGCATGCGGTCGACGTCCATAGGCCGCGCAACCCCGCCGGCTGACCAAAAACTGCTCGTGTCTCAAGCAGCGCCATCGCCGATGTGCGCCGCACCCGAGCCTCCTTAACCGTTACGCCAGCCGGAAAATAGCAACGCGCTGGCTTCTGGGATGCGTCCCGAGAGAGAGCCCAAACCGCTGTGACCTGCTCGGGCGATCCGAAGAACACAATCCACTTGCCCGGCCTGCGTCCAATCTTTTCGATCTCCAACGATTCACGGTGCAGCGGTCGTCCTTGAACAAACGATGCGAGTGGTTCCGGTAAAGGTGGCCCCTCCGGCGTAGCAGCAGCGTCGATGGGTGGAAGCCCCGCGTCTTCGTTGGCGGGCGAAGGAGGAGGTGTGCTTGCTGCGTTTGGAGGTGGACTGCACGCGGCTACCAACATGCAAAGCGCAAATCGACGCATGTTCCTATCCTACGCAAGCTTGCCTCGCACTGCGAATCGCCTTACCCAATCACATAGATGGCAAAGATGGCGTTCGGCGATGCGCTTTCGCAACAAGTCCATGTGCTCGACGGGGCCATGGGCACCCAACTGTATGAGCGCGGAGTGCTGTACAGCCAGTGTTTCGAAGAGCTGAACTTGTCTAAGCCCGAGCTTGTTCGAAAGGTTCACTCCGATTACATCGCAGCCGGCGCGACCGTGATCGAAACGAACACCTTTGGTGCGAACGCGCTTCGCCTCGAAAAACATGGGCTTTCCAATCAGGTTCGAAAACTCAATCGGGCGGGAGTGTCGGTCGCGCGCGACGCGGCGGCCACCAACGCGTATGTCGTTGGGGCGATTGGTCCGAGCGGGTACTTTCTGGGAAACGCGACTGATGAGGACCTCGCGCGCGTTCAGGCTGCGCTCTTTGAACAGGCTTCCTCGTTGGTGGAAGCGAACGTGGATGGTCTTTTGGTTGAGACGTTTCGCCAAACCCAGGAACTTGCGCTTGCAGTGGACGTCGCTCTTCGCGCAGGCGAAGGACGTGTGCCCGTAGTCGCGTCTGTTTCGCTCGATGAGCACGGTCGCATGGCCGACGGAACGTCCGCCAATGAGATTGCCGCCATGATCAAGCGATGGGGGGCCCACGCTGTCGGCGTCAACTGCTCAGATGGTCCGCAGCACGTGCTCGCGGCAGTCGAGCGTATGATCGACGTTGGGCTGCCCGTGCTTGCTGCACCGAACGCGGGATTGCCTCGTCGTGTGGACGAGAGACTCGTTTATGTAACCACGCCAGAGTACTTTGGCGTGTATGCGCGACGCATGTATCGCCTCGGCGCTCGCATGGTTGGCGGATGTTGCGGCACAACGCCCGATCACATTCGACGGATCGCAGCTGCCGCGCGCATGGCAAAAGCGGGCGAGGGGCCCGAGGTAGCCGCCGATGCGGAGGACTCCCCTTCACGAACGTTCGAGGTTGCGCTTTCGCATGGCGGAGTTGAACCAGTTGTTATGGCTGAGCGAAGTAAGCTGGGTCGAAAAATCGGCAACCGTTTTGTCGTGTCGGTTGAGGTGAATCCTCCCGTTGGAATCGATCTCGCACGCGTGCTGGATGCTGCACGAATGCTGAAGCAGGCAGGCGTCGACGTGATCAACATCGCGGACGGGGCTCGCGCGCAGGCGCGTATGGGGAACGTGGCAATGGCGGTGCGCGTTC
>JAHFDX010000414.1 GCA_023248785.1 Myxococcales bacterium | reverse complement strand
GTGCATCTTGCCATCTTGATGGACGTGAGCGCGGCGTGCGGTTCGACCGTGATCTACGATGGCCCGCGGTCGTTGAAGGTATATCGTCGGGGCCCTGGCGTCGCCGCAGCAGCGGTCATTCGCGCGGGCGTGCCGATCGTAAGCCAGCGAGACGAGCGAACCCTTGCGTTGATCTTTGCCAAGCTCGAAGCCGATCCAAGTGATCTCATGAGCGACGGCCTCGACCACCATGAACGCCCTTGGTATCGGGATTACTTTTCTGATCGCGCGCGCCGGTGAGTGCTCCCATGAACCCGGCTCGTGAAAAACCGACTCGACGTGGTATCCGTCGAAATCACGCACGAACGCTGTGTACACGAACGCCGCGTAGTAGCCGGGGCTGTACGCGGGGCGAAGGCCCGGAAGCCCCTCTCACCCGCGCCGCTTCCCGGATCCTCGCCGAACCCCTGTTTTCGACGCTCGCGACGCAAGTTTTCCGGCTTGCGTTATGGCGTCCCCAGGGGGAGTCGAACCCCCGTTAGCGACGTGAAAAGCCGCGGTCCTAGGCCTCTAGACGATGGGGACAAAGCGCACCGAAGCGCGCAAACTTGAAATACGGTGGTCGTTACGGTGGGGCGTACGGCTCAGCGCGAGCCGCGAATTAGCCCTTCAGCGCGTGGACCTGCGACGACAAGCGCGAGATGGTGCGCGACGCCGCCTTCGGATGCACAACGCCCTTGCTGGCCGCCTTGTCGAGTTGTTCCGTTGCGATTAAAAGCGCCTTTTCCGCGGCCTTGCCGTCCTTTTGGCCAAGCGCTTCACGGACGTGCTTTACGTACGTACGCACGGCACTTTGGATGCCTCGGTTGCGCACAGTGCGCTTGATTCGTTGACGATTTCGTTTTTCGGCGGAGACGTGATTGGCCACGGATGTACCTCGAGTTTGAGGCCGGGAAGATTATGGAAAGAGGGCCGTTTGTCAAGGGTTGCTCGTAGGCGGCGGGAGAGAGGGTGGCGCAGGTGAGCTGCACTCAGCGCCGCACCACCGCCGAAGTGGCAAGGAACACGTGTTTGACATGCACGAATCACGGCGACCATTTCGTCGGACAGCACACGACGGTCGAGTGCACTAGCCACTTCGCGCCTCCGCTGGCGGCCACGTCGGTTCCTCCATTTGCAGCAAGTACGCCCACATGCCACGGCTTCGACCCAGATAACGGATGAGCCTCGGCCACGCGGCGCACACTCCGTCGAGTGTTACGAATTGCCAAACATGCCGCGTGTTGGCCTCGCGCAGAAGAGCGCCCATCCAGTATGCGCGTTCGTCGGGACCCGGGGACGCGAGTTTATGCTGAAAATCGTCGAGCGAAATGTTCGTCCACCACAGAAAATAGGGTCTCCCCTGTGCATCGACCGGGGCCGTGCCGACCTGGGTAGAGCCATAGGTAGAAGGGGAGAGATTCACGGGTTGAATTGTAGCATGGGGCAGTGGGATGCCTGGCCAGGCAATGCCTGAGGGCGTGTTGCTCCCTTGCCGGAAACCGCGTCGCCATGCCATCCTCGCAGGTTCTGTTCCGTTGTTACGAGGAGGACCTCCATGACGTATCCCCCATTGCTCCGCCAACCCTTCGCGGCGCTACTGTTCACGGCCGTAGTCGGCGCCAGTGCACTCCTGCAAGGGTGCGTCGCCCCGTACCGTCGTCTGGCCTGTCTGTACCCAGAGGAGATGGCGCAACGCAACGATCTTCCTACGCCTGCGACGGAGGACGCGCAGTTGAATGCCCTTGCCAGCGGCGTGGTGGAACGTGGCTACAAGGAAGTTCTGGACTACAACCGCGACCAGGCTGCCAAGGGCCGTTCGCTGCCGGAGAACGTGGTGCCTAAGGACAACCCCGAGGTGCTCAAGGTGATGATCATGTCCCCCGATTGGCGCATGTTCCGGGAGCCAGACGGTGCGGCGGCGTATCGTCGATTGAGTGTCGCTGTGGCGTTGCGTCACCAGGGCCGCTGCATGGTGATCTTCGACTTCGTCCAAGAGAACTGCGCGTCGCCGATCCCCGGGTCCGGGGAGTGCGCCACGTGGGGAGCCGCCCACCTCGAGGACTACGCGCTGGTCGATAGAGATTGGGACAAGGTAGTTGCCTGTGACAAGGTCCACTGACTGGCGTCTGACGGTTTGCTGAGAGAGGATGTCGCCGCACCCACCTGCACCACAGCCGTACACGGGCGCATCAAACAAACAAGAAACGCGAGCTCTAGGTTTCAGACCAAACGGATCAGTCCGCTCACGGGAGAGACCTCAACCGAGGCATCTCAACCCGTTCTCCCGGGAGTCGAATATGTGGCACCATTTGCGCGCCATGGCCGTTTCACTCTCCCTTGCTGGCGCTCTGTTGTTCGGCTGCGCTTCCGCGTCGGGCGACCCGCTCGCCGACGAGGGCATGACCGATGAACAAGTGGCTCCCACGGATGAGCTCGAGACGAGCGAACTGAAGAATGGCAAGAGCGGCGCCGATGCCACAAAGGCGAAAACGAAGACTGACCATTCGAAGGGTGACAAGAAGACGCGGCCGCACGGCGCGAACAAGCACAAGCCACGCGACGCCGGCACTGGTTGATCCAATCTCGGTGTTGAGCGTGTGTGAAGCGTTCGTTTACTTGCGCGCGCTCATCACGTTTCCGTCGCCGTTCGCGGCCCAAAAAACGCGCTTGCCATCGACCGCGACGCCAAAGGGTTTCTTCTGACCCTTGGCGATCTTGGCAACCACGCCACCGTTCTTCGACACCTTCATTACGGTCCCGCCAAGTTCATTGGCCCAGTATACGTGTGTGTCGTCGATCGCAAGTCCGCGCGGCACGCCTTGCCATGAGGCGAGCGTGGTTACGGGCCCGCCGGCGACGGACACCTTCTTGATCCCGCCCACCATGTTGGCCCAGTACACGTGTGAGCCATCGACGGCCATGTCCTGTGGAAGCCCTTGATGTTCGGCGAGCGTAACGATCGCGCCACCCCCGACGGGAATTTTTCGGATTCGCCCACCCAGCGCCGTCCCCCAGTACACGTAGCCTCCAGAAACAGCGAGCCCCGTCGGCATCGCCTGATCGGAAGCGAGCTCTGTGACAGTGCCACCTTGGATGGACACCTTCATCACGGTGCCCCCATTTTCGGTCGTCCAGTACACGGAGGTTGAGTCGACGGCGACCCGTGCGGGTCTCTTTTGCCCACTTGCCAAGATCGTCGCCGCTCCGCCTGCCACCGGCGTGCGCGCGACCGTACCCGCGGAAGCGTCGCTCCAGAACACGTATCCGTTTCCAAGTGCGAGCCGAGCGGGTTGAGTGCTCTTTGCAATGAGAGCTGCACTTCCGCCTTCGGCGAGAACACGCATGATGCTGCCTGGCGAGGTGAAGTTCGTCCAATACACATAGGTGCCATCGGTTGCTACACCCCACGGAGCTCCTTGCCCCGAAGCAAGAACACGCACGTCAGCGTTCTTCGATGTCTCCGTGGCGGAGCTCGCGTTGGTGCTTGTGGTAAGGAAAGCCACCAGTGCGAACGAGGGCCAGCGGCTGCGCGCAAGAAGAACCATGCTTAACAATACGATGTAGTGGTCGAAAAACGAACTGTGATTCGCCCCGGCGTGGATGACTCCGGCCTACGGCTCCGCTGCGATCACCATCGCATAACCCCCCGTTGAGTTTCGCGCGACTCCCGGGTCGACGCCTGCAAGTACGTCGCTCCCCATGGTAAACGTCACGCCGTCCTGTGTGCATGCCGTGCGAACTTGGTTCTGCATGGTTCCGTAAAAGCGATACGCGCACGCGGAGTCTCCGGTGGCTACCATGCTGCCCAGAAGAAACATCGACAGATTCGAGATTTTTCCAGACGCGCCAATCGTCCACTGGCTTACATCGATCTTGGCGTAATAGCTGACCGGCGTTCCCGTCGACATCGACGCGTCGCTAGGCGTGTACACGTAGAGATAGGGGTCGATAAAAATCGCAGCTGGGTCCATGTACGCCTCTGAATCTGTTTCGGAGCACCAAAGCAAATCCTTCTGCTGCACGAGCGTGGAGATGTCACTGCCGATGGCCACGGTAATACATGGCTGTTTCTTGTTTGGAGGGCGCACGGTGTAAACAAGCGCGAGCTTGTCGCGCACCATAAGAAGCGTGGGGTCAAAGCCATTGACGAGCTCCGACTTCACGGAGAGGTGGGACACCGGTCCAAGGACCGTTCCGCTCGTGGAGAGCTTGATGAACCCCATCGTGTCGCATAGGGGAGGATCCTCAAAAATCTGAAACGACACGAGGTACTGGTCGCTCGACTTGTCGTGCAAAATATGAGGCACGCTGACACGCGAGTAAATCAGTGCGTCGCCTGAAAATGTCCGACCATCGCTCGATGTGTAGAAGTGCAGCGCGCTTCGTGCAGAGG
>JAHFDX010000413.1 GCA_023248785.1 Myxococcales bacterium | reverse complement strand
AACGGTGCGTAGCGTCGCAGCCAGCGACGCACTCGCGGTTTTCGCCCTCGATCCGATTCGCATTGCACAAGCAACAACCAATGGAACGAGCGTGAGTCTCAAGGTCGAGCCAACGCAAGGTTTGCTCGAAGCGTTCACGAAAGACTCGACTCTGTCGTGGAGCATCTACCGCGATGGGGAGTTAGTCGCTTCGTCTCTTGCGACAAGCTCAGTGACCTACGTCGACAGCGTCCATGCGGCTGGTTGTTACTCCGTGGAGGCAACTCGCACAGCAACGAACGCAACCTCGCACCGATCTCCCGCCATGTGCGTGAGCGCGCGCTCGGTGATGCGCATTTCCGCGAACACGTTTTCAAACGTGGGGGGTTCAGCCTCCACGAACTATGGGCGCTTTCACTTTCAAGAATGGGGTGACCCAGGCCATCGCCTCGACGTCTCCAATTGGGTGCCGCCCGCGAGCGGCTCGTACGCACTGTCGTTGTCGTACGGAAATGGCGCTGGCCCCATCAACACGGGAATCACGTGCGCTCTCAAGTGGGTGCACGTAACTGACGACACCACCGGGTCAGAGGTGCGCGTGCTTGTCGTGATGCCGCAGGTGGGAAACTGGTCAACATGGCGAACATCGACACGAGCGCGGGTAGACCTTGTGGCAAGTCACAGATACCGGATGACGATCGAGGGAGATTCCGCGAGCACGAACATGTCCAACTTTGCGCACTTTGCTCGTTACACGGGCGGCGAAGGCGGCTCTAGCGGTGCATTCGAACGAGCCAATGTGGAAGCCATTGTGCTCGAACCCTGGGAATGATGACCAGACATGTGTATCCGCCTTGCTACCAAAGTTGAATCTTCGGCGTGACCCCGAACAGAATCGATACGCGCTCACCACCTGCAAGCGCGTTGCCGAGAAGCACTATCGACAGCGTCATCGAATCGCTTGCTGTCCACGCTGTACCGAGGGTCGCAGAGAGCTCGTGCGGCTCGCTGTTGAGCGAGTAACTGCCTCCCGCTTCGCCGAGAAGCGCAAAGCGATCGCGCGCATCGAGCGACCACCGCAGGTCGACCCCAAAGACAAGACGCGCCGCCGTGGTTTGTTGCTCAACATCGCGCGGATCGTACAGAGCCCCTCCGTTAAACGCGAGGCGCACGCGGTTTCGCACGAAGCCAACAAGCCCGAGGGCCCCGTAGCCAATGCCTCGCATGGTGCTGCCGATCGGAAGTCGAGGTCCGAGTTGCAACCCAAGCGCAATTCCGCGTTCCTTCTTGGCGTCGTGGGAATCGTAGAGCCCCAACTTCACGCCGGTCCAGAGGGGCTCACCCGCGTACGCGCGAGTTGCTTGATGAAATCGCTCGAGCGCAAACGCGCCGTCAACGTTGAGCTCCACGTTGGGCAGCAGCCCGAGATCCAATTCGAAGTCGGGAAGGATGATTCGGTTTCCGGCGGGACCTTCGCCGTGACCGAAACCCACTTGAAGATCGAGTTCAATGGCCCCGGGATCTTCCAAGTTGAGATCTGTCGGCTCGAATCGCGTTCGCGCGGGGGCCGCCGTTGCGTCGACGCCAACGCCCGCCACAACGAAGCACGCCATGACACCGCATCGAAGCCTCATGCACTCAGCTCAGAAGACCAAAGGCAATGTTCAGGGCAAGGGCCAAAATGGTCGTGTTGTACACGAACGAAAGAAGGGCATGAATGAGCACGGTCCTTCGTATGCGCGAGCTTGAAACTGCCACGTCCGACGTTTGAAAACACATCCCGAGGGTGAATGAAAAGTATGCAAAGTCGAGATCGCGTGGGGGCTTTCCACCCGGAAACTCCAAGCCTCCCGCGTGAATGCGTCGGTAATAGAGATGCGCATACCGAAGCGTGTAAACCGTGTGAGTCAACACCCACGACAGAAGCACCGCCGAAAGAGAAATCACAGTGCGAAGAGCTGCCGGCGCATCGGTATCCGCGTGCCCCTTGCGCAAGAGCGAGAGCGCCGAGAAAAAACTGACGAAGCTCGACGCCAGCGCGATGACCCATACCATCGTACGGCCTGGATCGTGACTGCCCGCGCGGTCCGCCGTTTCCTTCGCATCCGCCCGGCCGATGACAAGCCACGCAAACACAATGAGGAGAAGGGCGCCCACGTCCCATCCAATCCCCACTCGAACGCGCCACCCCACACTCGCAGGGAGGAGCAAAGTGGCGCACGTACCTATGCCCATCGCCATCACAAACCGCGCCCCCGCCCTTCGCAGATCGAACGGCGCGTACGGACGCTTGTTCTTTAGAACGACGTCGGGATCGCGTGGCAGCACGACCCCGATGGTACGAGGGCTAACGTGGAATGATCCATTCCATGCACGAGCGGACGCGCTGACTCACAGCCCGCTTAGCCTATAGACCAAGCCTTCGTACACCTTGCCGTCTTCCCTGACCTGATCCGCTAACAAGTACGTCGCATCCTTTGCGACGTACATATCTGGGATCCAGGCGTAATTCAGTCCGAGCACGTCCTTCAGCGGCACGTTGGTCAGGTGTTTCTTGCCTTCCTTATCCCATACGCTGATGCGGCGGTAGTTCGAGTCGAGCACACAAATGCCTGGTTTGCAGGGCGTGATGGCATGAATCCAGCCAAACGCGTCGTCGCTTGCGCCGGTCTTGCTTGTGCTGCCAAAGTGAAACTTCTCTTTACCCGCCTTGTCGAACGCGAACACCTGCTTCGTGTCACCCGCGGAACCGCCGACAAGAAGGAGGTCTCCAAAAAAGGCCATCGCATCGATCATCTTGAACGGGCCGGCGTTCTTCGCCGGATTGATAAAGTCGACCTCCGTGCTCTTGCAGCTCGTGGCGTCGAAATCGATCTTCGCCACAGCTCCGTTCACGAAGTGCCCGAACGCGTACTTCCCCGACGGATGAACCACCATGTACCCGCCCGGCCTTGGCGTGCACTTGTAGTCGACAGTGAAATCTTTCTTGTACCGGACGGCTCCAAAGACGCCGCTTGAGGCAACGAGGTGCCCTTGGTCATCGCCACTCAGTTTTTCAAACTTGAGATCGGACTTGATCGAACCAGCCTCGCCAACCTTCTCATCAAGAGTCAGTTTGCACGTTGCGCCCTTTTCGGCCTTGTAGGCCTTGATCGTGTTGGTGCGCGTCACAATCAGCATGTGATCGCCGAACGCGCGAACCGCTCTGAACACGCCCATGCCTTGAGGTGCAACAGGATTTCCGTCGCTGAGCGTGCATGTCTCGGCCTTGACCTTGATGGGCCCGGCAACATGCTCCTGCGTCTTAATCTGCAGAGGCTTGCTCGTCTTAAGCACTTCCTCGAAGGGCGGTTCCGGGGGCTTCGCGGAGGCCGAAGCGCTTGCGGCTACGGAAGCAGAGGCTGGTGCGCTAGCCGATGCGGATGCCGTGGGTGATGCGGACTCCTCCGTTTTGTCTTTGCACGACACCGACACCAAACCGCAGACCACAGCAAAAATCAGATTGCGCACGTCGACTCTCCTTTCGTTCCGCTCGTTCAGCGCACCACCGAGGGGCGCCCACGGCGAGGAGCGAGGATACGCGCCGGAAAGCCTGAATCTCAACTTTCGTCTTCGATGTCATTCAGAGGCCACGATCGGCGGAGGAAGCCCCTCGGTGCATTCACCAAGGGGGGGCCTCGCTTCGCTCGGAATGACATCGGGGCTCCACATGACATCTGGGCTCCACCGATATCTCGGGCAACCGCGTAAAAAATTGCCCAGCTCAAACGATAACCTACATGCGCCGACATGATGCGCGTGCTAGGCATACCCCCTCACGAAAACGCAACTTTCTGGAATCAGAAAGGTGACATGGATCAGCCGATCCGCTTATCTCCCCTGCAAGTTCGAGCAGTATTCCCACGAGCTCTTTGGCACTTCCATAAGTCTAATTGTCACCCGGTAGTATCGACAAGGATGAGAAGGATCTGAAGACGGATGAGCAGCTCAACCCATAACCGTGCAATGGATCTGAGCAGCCGACTCAGGAGGTAGCCATGCGAATTGCACTCCTCATGCTCGTTACGGCGGCCTCGCTAGCCGCCCCAAATCTCGCTCTCGCGACGAAGCCAGCGCTCACGAAATCGGTGTTGCTATCGGCGCCCCTGACGGGCCAAGCGACCCCCAATTCGGCGGGAAAAGCTAAGCGACCGCTACGTCGCGAACAGCTTGGCTCACGAAAGGCGCAACTTCGCACCTGGATTGCGGACACCCAATCGCTCGAAGCGCGTTCGGGCGCCCCTGCTGCCGCGGTGCGCATTTCGTCGGAAACAGGACCTTGCCCCAAAGGAATGGTCGCCATCGGCCAGGAGTACTGCATCGACACCTACGAAGCTGCGCTCCTCGAGGTTCTCCCCGACGGAACCGAGCACGCCTGGTCTCCTTACCACCAGTTGCGTTCGGGCGTC
>JAHFDX010000412.1 GCA_023248785.1 Myxococcales bacterium | reverse complement strand
TGGACGAATCGGAGCTGCCACTGCGTCTGCCCGACCTCGACGATTTTAAGCCGGGCGAGGACCCTGCAGGGCCTCTGGCTCGTGCGAAACACTGGCGTTTTTTTCAAAAGGAAGGAAGGTGGTATGCCCGTGAAACCAACACCATGCCCCAGTGGGCGGGCTCATGTTGGTACTATTTGCGATACATCGATCCATGCAACGATCAGGCGGCATGGAGCCAAGAGGCGTACGACGCATGGATGCCCGTTGATCTTTACGTTGGTGGCTCGGAGCATGCCGTGCTCCACCTTTTGTATGCACGCTTTTGGCACAAGGCGCTCTTCGATCTGGGTTTCGTAAAACACGACGAACCGTTTCGAAAACTCGTGCATCAAGGCATGATCCTCGGCGAAAACGGCGAGAAGATGAGCAAATCGCGCGGCAACGTTGTCAGCCCTGACGACGTTGTGAAGAGTCATGGTGCAGATGCTTTGCGGCTCTACGAGATGTTTATGGGCCCGCTTGAGCAAGTGAAGCCGTGGCAAACAAGCGGCATCGAAGGCGTGCGACGATTTCTCGAGCGCGTGTGGAATCTCGTCGTGCAGCCGTACTGCGACGATATGGATCATGAGACGAATCGCCTACTTCACAAGACCATTCAAAAGGTTACGAACGACATTGAGGGCATGCGATTCAACACGGCGGTGAGTCAGATGATGATTTTCACCCGTCACCTGGGAAGCCTTCCAGCGGTTCCAAGGCCCGCGTTGCGCATTTTGGCGTTGCTTCTGTCGCCGTTTGCGCCGCATTTGGGTGAGGAGATTTGGAACAAGCTGGGCGGCAACGAGTCGCTGGCGTACGAGCCGTGGCCAGCCTTTGATGCAGACCTCGTCAAAGACGACGTGATCGAGATTGGCGTGCAGATCAATGGGAAGGTTCGAAGTACGGTCACGCTCGCGGTCGATGCGACCGAAGAGATTGCACGAGAGGCAGCGCTCGCCGATCCAAAAGTGCAGCAGTACACGCAGGGCAAGACCATAAAAAAACTGATCTACGTGCGTGGGAGGATCGTTAATCTTGTCCTGAGCGAAGCGAAGGATCCCCTCTGAACCTGGGGAGCGAGCTCGGGATGGCGGGGCGGGAGCGAAGCGTGGTACCGTGTTTGGTCATGGTCACTATTGGTTGCGCGGGGTTTCCGGTTCCAGCCACGCGCTACTTCAAAGAATTTTTGTTCGTTGAAGTTCAGGAAACGCACGTGTCGATGCCGGGGTCGGGAACCATCCGAAGGTGGCAACGTGAGGCACCTCCTGGGTTCCGATTTTCCGTCCTTGGTCCTCGAGAGATTGGACAAGAGGGTTTTCGCGGGGGCACCGTCGCCGAAGCTGCGCTTCGTAACCTTCAAGATGTCGCCAAGGAGCTCGAGGCGACGATGGCTGTATTTGTGGCGCCGCCTGAATTTGCCAACAACCGCGCAAACAAGGCGGCCGTGAAAGACTTTCTCGCGATGGCGAGCAAGGTGTTTGAACAAGTAGTGTGGGAAGCACCGTCGGCCTGGGATCCCGATGTCGCGCAGGGCATGACAGATTCCGCAGGGATCGTTGTTGCTCGAGATCCGCTGCAGCACGGAATTGGTCGCGGCGATTTTGGGTACTACAGGCTGCCTGGTCCCGCGGGACACAAGAGTCGTTACGAAGATCCAGCGATCGACAAGCTCGCCGACCTCGCTCGCAGTGCGAAGCACAAACACGCAACGTACGTGTTCACAAACGTCGATATGTTTGCCGACGCGAAGCGGCTACGTAAGGCGCTGAAAGCGTAGAGCCGACACCAGTTGTTTTTGGCCTTGGCTCCTTTGCTTCATGGGTGCCTTGCGGAACTACTGACATTCGGCCTTGCAGTTATCAGCCTCGCACTTCACGAATCCTTCAAGCGAGGTTGTCGCTCCTGGATCGAGCTTGGTGCGGCAATCATCTTCGCACTGCTTGTTATCATTCGGGCATCCTTCGATGCACCCAGCCACCGACTTGCAATTCTCATTACCGAAGCAATCCGTGGCCTGCTGGCAGCACGCGGCTGCAGCGCACGTGTCGCACTTTGCAGTTCCCGTGGAGAAGCTCTCGAAAATGGGACAACCCGTACCGCCTCCGTCGCCTCCACCACCGCCACCACCTCCGTCGGAAGTGCTGCCGTCGGGCAGGCTGTAGCCGTCAGGGATGTTGACGTCGCCAAGGTCTACGAGCTTCAGCGTGCATGCGGGCTGAAGCATCGAAACGCCGGCGAGTGCGCCGACTGCGAGTAGTGAACCAAGAGTTGTAACAAGAGTCTTATTCATTGCTCCCTCGTTCAGTCATCGTGGAAGAACCCACCGGTCTAACGAGCGTACATTAAACCAAAACGGTCGCGCTATTTTGTGGCAGACCATCTCGGGCTTAGACGGTTCACCACGCAAGAAACTTCACCGGGTGGTTAATCTGCGCCCGACTGTGCACTCGGTTTCGCAGCAGCCGCAGCCACCTCCGTGGTGCGTCGGCTGCGAAAGCCAGCGAGCACCGCACCAACCGCAAGTAACCACCAAGGCGCATCTCCGATCCACCCGTAGAGCGTTGTCCCACCCTTCATCCAATGGATCGTTGCAAGAAGAGTCCCTTGGGCCATCGTCTTGGTGTTTGCCACAACGCGGCCAACGGGATCGACGATCGCGGAGACTCCGCTATTTGTGCTGCGAACGAGGTACTTGCGGTGTTCAACCGCGCGAAATTTCGCAAGTGCGAAGTGTTCCCAAGGCTCGGTCGTGTCACCGAACCACGCATCGTTTGTGATGTTGACCAACAGTTCGGGATTGGCGTGTCGAACGGCGGCCCGCGTGAAAGCGGGAATGATATCTTCGTAACAAATGAGGGTGGTCACAACGTGCGATACGCCTTCGTGCTCGATGTACAGCGGATCAAGCGACTTGCCTGGCGTAAATTTTCCGGAGTTCGGTGACCACTTATAGAGGATCGGAAACGTCTCACCGAAGGGAAGGTATTCACCGAACATCAGGAGGTAGGTCTTGTCGAACCGCCCTGTGAGTTGGCCTTTTGCGTCGAGCGACACCGCCGAGTTGTAGAACGCCATGCCGCGATCTTTGTCCTCGCGATAGAGAACGACGCCAACGATCGCGGGCACGCGGATGAGCTCGCCTACGAGCCTCGGAATCATCGTTTTTTGATCGTCGATGTGAACGGGCCGCGTTGCGCTCGTCTCGCTCCAGACGATCACTTCTGCCCCGCGTGCTTTAAGATCGTTCGTGGCCGCGAGGTGCCTGCGCATTCCTTCGTTATAGTTGGTGCGTTTTTCGAGCAAGCCCATGTTGGCTTGCACCGTCCCCACGCGCACGGCGGGCGCTGCAGCAACGCGCTGATCGACACTTCGAATCCGCCATGCTCCAAATAGAACTGAAAATGTTACAAATGCTGCAGGAGCGGCAAGACGCACACGAACGAAGGGGCGCGATTCCAGCTTTGCGAGCACCAATTCGCATAAGGCAAGGTTCACCGAAAGAAGGACGAGGCTCACTAGAATGGCCCCGCCAAGTTCCGCCGTTTGCAACAGGAGAGGAACTTGATGAACAGAACCGCCGAAGTACCAGGGAAACAGAAGGGGATAAACGAGTTCGCTCGTTGCAAATGCAGCCGCGAACGATGCCATCGTTGGCCACGCTCGGGCGCTCATCCGAGCGAAAAGCCAACCGTGCAGCGCCCAGCGGCCTCCCTGGAACGCGCACACGATCACCGTAAAGAGGGCGCATATGGGAGCAGGGAATCCGCTGAACGTCACCAGCATGCTCTGGAGCCAGTAAAATCCCCCGACGCCCATCACGGTGCCTGCAAGCCACCCAAGCCACGCCGCGCGCCCGGGTGGCTGCTTGTACAACGCGAAAAATGTTGGAATGTAGGCGACAAACGATAACGGCCAAATATCGAAGCCGGCGAAACCCAAGAAGTAGAGAGTGCCTCCCAGGGCGGCTAGCAACGCCGACGCTTTTGGGGGAAGCGGCCATGCGACCGGTGCCTTGCGTGTCATGTGTGGGCGCTCACTTAAGCAGTTGATCGATGCGGCTCATGAGATCTGCGATTCGAAACGGTTTTTCAATATAGTGCTTCGCGCCCGCCTGAATTCCCATGATCACGGCTTGGGGACCAATTTTGGCGGACACAAGAATGATCGGTGTGCGCGAAAGCGTGGGGTTCTCTTTCACGCGGCGCGCCAGGGTCAAACCGTCGACGTGCGGCATCATCACATCGAAAATAAACAAGTCCGGGCGAACGCCGCTTGAGAGAAGCTCGGTCGCAATTTGCCCGTCTGCTGCGGACACGACGTTGTATCGAACCTCGAGTGCTTTAACCATCATGGTACGCAGCGATTCGTCATCCTCGACGAGCATAATCTGTTTGCGGCCATTATCGGGAAGA
>JAHFDX010000411.1:1742-4460 GCA_023248785.1 Myxococcales bacterium | reverse complement strand
GGGGATGGGGAACACCGCTCACGTCCGACTTCCCTTCCAACGATTCGTACGGGTACCCGGCGGGAATGCTCGTTCAGCCGATCAACCAAGTGGTGGTAAATCCAGGCCCGCGTTAAACGCACTGCAACGCTCTGCAAAATTTTGGATTGCACGCGGCTCGACCAGTGGTATGGCGCGGGAACTCTTGCGGGGCAGTCGAGGTCAACATGAGCACACGCGTATTTTCGTTGGGCTGTCGCATGCGTTGGAACACTCTTGGATGGAGCGTTCTCGGGGTGGCTGCGCTCGCGTGCAGTCAAGTTACTGAGTCGCGTTTTGGGACCGAAAAGTCGGCGGGCGACGGCGGACGCGGTGACGGTTCCACGTCCGGGGGGTTCGGACTGCAGGATGGCGGGCCAGGTGGATGCCGCCAGTGCTCGAGCGATTTGACCCAAGTAATCGACTGCGGTGGCAACGTGACCGACACCTGCCAAGGCACCGATTCGTGCGATCCCACTACCGTGGTGTGTCGCAACGCGTGCGAGGTTGCCAAGGACAACAAGCTCTCGGTTGGCTGCGAATACCACGCGGTGTTCATGAACATCTATGGTGTGTTGGATGGGTCAAGCTTTATGGAGCTCGATCCCGAAGGCAACGCGTGCTTTGCAACAATCGTGTCGAACACGCGTTCAACGCCCGTGAAGATCAGTGTCGACTACGGTGGGGCATCACTCGATCCGGGAACGTTTGCCTGGCACCCCGTCGGCTCCGGCCCTTCGCTAACCTACAAGGCCTACGACTCGAGCCAGGGCATTCCCCCCGGGGAAGTTGCGATTCTCTTTCTCGCCGGCAACACCGGGACAGCGCCACGTTGTCCGAAGGCGTCGGCCGTTCCACGCAATGTCCTTTTGAAGGACACGGGCATTGGCCATTCATTTCGAATCGCCACGGATGCACCTGTGGTGGCGACGCAAATCAATCCTTACGGAGGGGGGAGTTCCGCGGTCACGGGCTCCTCGTTACTTCTCCCAACAAGCACGTGGGGCACTGAATACGTTGCCGTCAACATGTGGCCACAAGATCCGCAGTTGGCAGTAGCTGCTGGGGCGAAAACGTATCCATCGCTCAATATTGTTGCTGCCGAAGACGACACACAGGTCGAGCTGTTGCCCACGACCTCCATTCGTGGCGGCAATGGGCTTCCGTCCGGCATGGCAAAGTCCACATACACATTCACGTTGCAACACGGACAGCATGCGCAGATCAGCGAAATGATTGAGCTCACGGGGAGCACTGTGCGCGCGAACAAGCCGATCGGCTTTCTTGGGGGCCAGGCGTGCATGAACGTGCCGTCGGGTAACACAGCGTGCGATCACGGCGAGCAAATGATTCCACCGGTGAAATCGCTAGGAAGCGAATACGTCGCCGTCATGCATCCACAGCGCGAAACGGAAACGGGATATTACCGTCTCGTCGGCACCGTCAACGATACGCACCTAACCTATTCAGTACCCGTCGGCGGGCCTTCCGTGCTGCAAGCGGGTCAGGCACTTGCGTTCGACACAGCAACGCCGTTTGTGATCACATCGCAAGACAAAGACCATCCGTTCATCTTGGTCAGCTACATGCAAGGCTCGGGCGTCCTTGATCAATGGGGAACTTCCAACTCCTTCGGCGCTGGGGATCCCGAATCTGTTTTGGTGGTACCGCCAAAACAGTACATGAATCGTTACATTTTCTTCGTTGATCCGACCTACCCCAATGGGTACGTCGTGATCACTCGCGTGAAAAACGACAAGGGCCAATTCGACGACGTCGATCTTGACTGTCTTGGTGTCATCACATCGTGGACACCGGTCGGCGCGTACGAATTCGCGAAAGTGCCACTGATCACGGGCAACTTCCAAGGCTCTGGGAAGTGCTCGAGCGGACGACATGAAATCAAGAGCAAGACGCCCTTCGGACTCACCGTGTGGGGCTGGGGCGAATACGACGTGAGTGGAGCCAACGGTGCCAGTACCGGCTGGGTTTCGTACGGCTACCCCGCCGGCATGCTGGTCAAGCCGCTTAACCAAGTGTCGGTGTCCACAATCCCCCAATAATTCACGGGCAACAGAGTAACGACCCGCTCGACCGTATGCCGCCATCCGAGTACTCTCCCTCGCGATGGAAGGCACCCTGCGACGGACCTCTCTCTATGATGAACACGTGGCAGCCGGCGCGCGGATCGTTCCGTTCGCCGGCTGGGAGATGCCTGTGCAATACACGGGCATCGTCGACGAACATGCTGCTGTGCGAACAGCCGCCGGCCTCTTTGACGCTTCGCACATGGGCGAACTCGAACTGCGTGGAGACGAGGCCCTCGACGTGGTCAACGGCGCGATTACTAACGATGTACGCCGCTTGAGTGATGCACAAGCGCTCTATACGTGCGCATGCAACGAGCAGGGCACCATCGTAGATGACCTCATCATTTATCGAGCGGCCAAAGATCGCATCCTTGTCGTGTGCAATGCATCAAACCGCGACAAGATCCGAAGCGTCTTCGAAATGGCTTCGAAGGGCCACTGCGACTTCGTCGATCAAAGCGACGCGACCGCGCTCATCGCACTTCAAGGTCCGAAGGCACTCGAAGTGCTTGCACGCACGGGGGCTGATGCCTCCAAGTGCAAAGAACTTCGATCGTTTACCTTCCGCGATGCCGTGGTAGCAAACGTGCGATGTACGGTCGCGCGCACC
>JAHFDX010000411.1:0-1732 GCA_023248785.1 Myxococcales bacterium | reverse complement strand
GGTACACAGGTGAGGACGGTGTCGAGATCTTTTGCGCGTGGGATGAGGCTCCGCAGGTCTGGCGCTCGTTGCTCACTGTCGGCGCCGAGTTCGGCTGCAAGCCCGCTGGCCTTGGTTCGAGAGACACACTTCGCCTCGAGGCGCGTCTGTCGCTCTACGGAAACGACATCGACGAGACAACCAATCCGCTTGAGGCCGGTCTTGGGTGGGTCGTGAAGTTGGAAAAACCCCATTTCGTTGGTAAACAGGCCTTGCTCCGAATTCGCGAGCGCGGCCTATCTCGCAAACTCGTTGGGTTCGAAGTCACAGGACGCGGAATCGCAAGGCACGGCTATCCGCTTCTCGCGAAGGACGGACGACAAGTCGGTATTTGCACAAGCGGAAGCCCTGCCCCCACCGTCGGGAAAACGATCGGTCTTGGTTACTTACCCGCAGACATGACTGAAGTTGGAACCGAGTTCTTGGTCGACTGCCGAGGCAAGCACGTTGAAGCCGTCGTCTCTCAGACCCCGTTTTACAAACGCCAAGGAGCATGAAGCATGGCAGACGTCGTTGTTTTAGACAGCCTTCGTTACACCAACGATCATGAGTGGGCGAAGGCCTCCGGCAATCAAGTCACCGTCGGGATTACGGCGTTTGCAGTCGATCAACTGGGTGACATCACCCTTGTTAATGTCGACGTCAAAGAGGGCGATACCGTCGAGAGCGGCAAGGCGTTTGGCACCATCGAAAGCGTCAAAACGCTGAGCGATTTGTTCGCTCCGATGGGCGGCAAAGTGGTCAAAGTCAATCGCGACCTCGAATCGAAGCCCGAGCTCGTCAACGAAGACTGCTACGGGAAGGCGTGGATGATTGTGATTGAAGCGTCGGACGCAAGCGTGGTCCAAACGCTGATGGATGCCGCCGCGTATCGCGAATTCTTGAAGAAGGCCTCGCATTAAGCATGCGCTACCTCCCGCATACAACCGAGCAGATAGAGCAGATGCTCCAGCGAATTGGCGTTCCTTCGATCGATGCGCTGTTCGAGCCAATTCCAGAAGCGGTACGCCTCAAAAAACCCCTCGCGATTGGTCCTGGCCTTGATGAACAGCGCTTAATGGCGCACTTGAAGGAGCTATCGCTGCGCAACACGGCTACGCGCGCCATCTCGTTCATGGGCGCCGGGATGTACGACCACCACATTCCGCCGGCCGTCGATCAGCTGCTCATGCGGAGTGAGTTTTACACCGCGTATACGCCGTACCAGGGCGAGGTTGCACAGGGCACCCTTCAAGCGATTTTCGAGTTCCAAACCATCGTCAGCGAACTCTTGGGGCTGCCTATCGCAAACGCTTCGATGTACGACGCCGCGAGTGCAACCGCCGAGGCCGTACTCATGGCTCGCCGCCTGACGAAGCGAACGCGCGTACTCGTGAGCGACGGCGTACATCCCGAGTTTGTAGAGGTGCTCAAAACGTACCTCCACGGGTTACAAGGCGGATCCGAAGCGATTGAAATGGTTGCCCTCGCTAAAAATGGCCAAACGGACCTTGATGCATTTCGTAATCAGGTCGGTAACGACCTTGCGTGCGTGGTCCTCGGTTATCCCAATTTTTTTGGTTGCGTGGAGAATCTTCGTCCATTCGCCGATACAGCCCACGCGCACGGGGCGCTCGCCATCTCCGTCACGTCGGAACCGTATGCACTCGCTCTTCTCGAATCACCGGGAGCGGCTGGGATCGACATCGCGACG
>JAHFDX010000410.1 GCA_023248785.1 Myxococcales bacterium | reverse complement strand
TCGAGCAAATCCGAACGACCACGGGCCTTGTGCTCGATGCGTACTTTTCGGGAACGAAGATTGAGTGGCTCCTCGATCATGTCGCGGGGGCACGTTCACGCGCGGAACGCGGTGAGCTTGCGTTTGGTACCATCGACTCGTTTCTTGTGTGGCGCCTTACAGGCGGACGTGAACACGTCACCGATGCAACAAACGCTTCGCGAACTCTGCTTCTCAATCTCGAAACGGCGACGTGGCACGAGCCGTGGCTTGCACTCTTTCGCGTGCCACGACCCTTGTTACCAAGGGTCGTGAATTCCGCTGAAGTGGTCGGGCACACGCGTGGTCTTTCGTTTTTGCGCGACGGCATTCCGATCGCTGGAATTGCCGGCGACCAACAAGCCGCGCTTTTCGGGCAAGCATGCCATCGTCCGGGTGACGCGAAGTGCACGTACGGGACAGGTGCGTTCGTGCTCATGCATGTGGGCACTTCCCCAAAGGTCAGTCGCAGCGGTCTAGTGACGACGATTGCATGGAAGCTCGGTGATCGAATCGAGTACGCGCTCGAGGGCAGTGCGTTCGTCGCGGGTGCAGCTGTTCAGTGGCTGCGCGATGGGCTTGGAATCGTGGCCTCCGCATCGGAGATCGAAGCGCTGGCACGCAGCGTTCCCTCGAGTGATGGCGTCGTCTTTATCCCGGCGCTCTCGGGTCTTGGCGCGCCACACTGGGACCAAAACGCGCGCGGCCTCCTCATGGGTCTCACTCGTGGAACAACCCGCGCGCACCTCGCACGCGCAGCGCTCGAAGGGATCGCCGAAGAGGTTACGGATCTACTTGAAGCTATGGCACAAGATGCGCCCTTCGCGCTTTCGCTTTTGCGTGTCGATGGTGGAGCGGCACGCAATGACCTCTTGATGCAGATTCAGGCGGATGTAGCTGACATCGTGGTTGAGCGCCCGCGCGAACTTGAGTCCACCGCGCGCGGGGCCGCGATGCTGGCGGGGGTGGGGGTCGGAGCTGCAAATCTGTCGGACGTGGGCAAGTTTGTGCAGGTAGAGCGTTCTTTCCGTTCGGAAATCGAATCAAACGAACGCGCGCGCGTTCGCAAGGGCTGGCACGACGCGGTCACCCGAGCCAAAACGCCCCACCAAAAAAGCGGATGATCCAAACGGCATGCGGCATATCGTGCCGCATGTAGGATGTTGGCTCCCACCTCACCCACTGTCGATTGCAGCTTTCCGGACTCACGATCGCGTGTCATCTTGAAGAGTAGCGAACGAACATTGCAGTGCACCGCTACGGATGCACATTGTTGATACCCTGCCTTGCCCTATTGGCCGCTGCGATCGGCGCGGCCCTTTTTGGAGGATAAAATCGATGTCGGAACACACGGATCAAGACGAGGCGCTACCAGTTCCGACTGGTGACCTCCGTGAGGTGCCGGTCGACTGGGAAGCCCTCGAGGACGCGTTCGAAAATAACGCCCCGGAAGTGCACAGCTATTTGCATCTGCAAAGTGGCGAGGTGCTGCGCGTTGTTGACGGCGTCGCCGATCCGCAGATGCACGGTCGCATCACGACCGACGTGACGTACTTGCGCATCGATCCGGTCAGCTCGCGCGAGCAGTATCGATGGATGGAACGATTCATTCCGATGGTGGAAGACATCGAAATTCGTACGAAGCTGATGCAAGCGATCGACGGCAAAGGCGCGTTTCGGCGATTCAAAGACGTGCTCGTTCACTACACGACCGATCGCGAACGGTGGTTTGCCTTTCGAAGCGAGCGCCTCCGCACGTTCATGGAGGCTTGGCTTGCGGCGCATGCGATCGCTGCGGTTGCGCGCCCGGTGTGGGCGACCGCGGCTCCGTCGGCACCCGCCGTGGAGAGCGGCATCGAAGGCCCCGAGAGTCTTGATCTCGAGGGACCGAAATCGTCGAGTGGCCGGCGCACCCGAAATGTTGAATCGCTGCGGCTGGCACTCAAAGAACTCGGTGACACCCTCCTGCCGAAGGACCTCGACATGCTCGTCGCGTTCGGCGAATTTCTGCGCGCACGCAGGGCCGCTCGCGGGTTCGCACATCACCACGAGCACATGATCCAAGAGCGCGAGGGCCGCGCAGTGAATAGCACGCGCGGTAGCGACGATTAGGTAGCAACCTATGCGTTGGCTAGTAGGCGCGGCTTTTCTGTTGGTCGTGTGGCCAGGCGATGCTGCGCCGCCTGCGGGACGACGCCTCGATCAAGTTGTCATTCGTTTTTACGCAGCGGAAACCCGGGGTATCGAACATCCACGTTGGATCACGGAGCGGTGGCTCGGTTTTGAAGCGCATCTTCATGCACTCGCCGAGGGCGCTTCCTCCGTTCACGAAAGGTACATCCGCCTCGCCATCGAGACGCATATCGGCGAAGAACTTCTTGCGAACACTGCCGTTGAAACGCCGTTTACCACGGAAGACCTGGCATCGACAACACGAGAAGTTCGCTCGATGATCGAAAACCGCGTTGGTGGCCCCTTCGTATTTCGCGACGCATGCCGCGAGGCAGGACTCGATGAGCGCGAGCTCGAGGCTTGGTTTCTTCGGAAGGCACGCTCACTTCTTTACATCGACCGCATGATGGTTCGCTTGCTTCGACCACCGGAGCCCGAACTGCGCGCTCTGTTTCGATCTGGCGCGCATCCTTATCGTGGAGATACGTACGAAACGGCTCGGGATTCGCTTCGAAGGTGGTGGCTATTTGATCGCTATCAAGCTGCGGTCGCGTCCTTTTTTCAGGGCGCGCGTGCGCGCGTGAATGTTGTTATTGTGGACCGCTGACGTATGTCGTCGGCAAATAGCAAGAAGGTGGTTGTCGCGGCGCTCGCTGGCAATGTGGCAATAGCCGTGTGTAAGTTCGGCGCTGCGTATGCGTCGCACTCAACCGCCACATTCGCCGAAGCACTACACTCCGTTGCAGACACGGGCAATCAGGGGCTCCTTCTTCTCGGGATGCGGCTCGCGATGCGGCCGCCCAATAAGCGATATCCCTTTGGGCGATCGGCGGAGATGTATTTCTGGCCGTTCGTTGTTGCACTGCTGCTGTTCTCCGTCGGCGGAGCGTTTGCCCTGTACGAGGGTATTTCGCACGTGATTCACCCTTCGGCGGTTGGGGGCTCGCCCTACTGGAGCTATGGAGTGCTGGGCGTGTCCATTTTTTTCGAGATGATGAGTTTTCGAGTTGCGTATGGGGAATTCAAAGTGCTCGCAGCGGGCCGCCCTTGGAAGCTCGTGATGCTGGAAGCGCGCGATCCCACCATTCCGCTCGTGCTTTGCGAAGATCTCACCGCGCTCGTTGGCCTCTTTATCGCGTTGGTTGCCGTGCTCCTCGCAAATGGCACGGGCCTTCGGTGGCTGGATCCAGTGGGCAGCATTCTCATTGGTCTTCTTCTGTGCTTCGTGGCCATCACGCTTGCAAAAGTTACCCATGCGCTGCTTATTGGGTTGTCGGCCAGTGATGAAGATCAGGCGAAGGTATTGTCGCTCACCGAGGAGATCGAAGGAGTCGCGCGCGTCACACAAATGCTGACACTTCACCTCGGCCCGGACGTCGTCATTCTCGCGATGAAGGTGGCATTTCAGTCCGAGCTGCGCGTGGAGGAATTGGAGGACGTGACGAATCGCATCGAAGCACGGATCCGTTCGAAACTTCCGCACATGCGAAAAATTTTTGTCGAAGCCGACTCGCAGGGTGATGGGCGAGGCCTAGAAGCTGCGCGCGCATTGCGAAACGTGTCTGGCGCCTGAGTTGGCCCATGTCAAAGCGTGGGATCTTTGCCGCAGTCGTTCTCACGCTAGCTATCGGGTCCACGTTTCTTCCCGGTCGCAGGCGGCACTCTACGCCTTCAAAGGGTGCACTTCGCGTGGGCCTGGTGTTCGACATCGGAGGCCGAGGTGATAAGAGTTTCAACGATGCGGCGTACGAAGGGCTTTCGCGTGCCGAACGCGAACTCTTCGTAGATGCGGTTTACCTGGAGCCTTCGGCCGGTGAAGACCGGGCGAGCGCGCTGCGACTTTTTGCAGCTCAGGGGCTCGACTTGGTGATCGGCGTCGGTTTCATTTTCTCGAGTGACATTGACGATGTTGCACACGCGTACCCGAACGTAAAATTCGTGTGCGTCGACTACGCCCCGCGCGGGAGCATCGGTTCGAACGTGGCCGGTATTAAGTTTCGCGAGGAGGAAGGATCCTTTTTGGTCGGTGCCGTTGCGGGACTTCTTACGAGGACGAAAGAGGTGGGCTTCGTTGGCGGAATGCACATGCCACTCATCGAAAAATTTGAGGCAGGCTACCGTCAAGGCGTGGAAGCGTTGTGCGACCGCTGTGTGGTGCACGCAGCATACGCAGGCTCAACGCCTGAGGCATTCAAAGACCCGGCGAAGGGAAAAGCTATCGCCGTGAGTCATATAAGCAAAGGGGCCGACGTTCTCTACCACGCATCCGGCGCG
>JAHFDX010000409.1 GCA_023248785.1 Myxococcales bacterium | reverse complement strand
CGAACGGCGACGCACATCAAAGCCTTCTCTCGCTACGCAATCGGTCGAATCGCGAAGGAAAAGGGCTTGGCATACACACCGAAGTCCACGCCAATTTTTTCGCCGATGTCGACAAAGCCGAACTTTCGTATGGCTAACGAAGACGCACAAAAACAAGTGCGAAGTAAATCGCTCGCGCGGCTGCAAAACAACCCGGCATTCTTTGGCAAGAACGTCAAATCGCAACGAACGCCGTAGCAAAGCAGACAAGGACACGTCGCGCTCCAACCGAAGGAAACGTCAATGTCAATGCGAATCGGGTCACGTATCTGTTTGTGGAGTTGGGTGACCCTAATTCTCGCGATGCCTATCGATGCACTCGCGAAAGCAAACAAGTTCGGGCCGCACGTTGAGTATGTGGCGGCTGTCATCACGTCGATCGAGGTAAGCGACAGCCCAGAGGACGCGGACTTCAACATTCTTCTTCGGCCGGTATCCGTGGCGGATTCCGCCAACTTCTGGTCGTTGTTTTGGCGCCCTTACACGTGCAGTATCAGCAACAATTGGGTTGATGACACCGTGGTTCCACGTGTGAACACAGTCATCCAGAAGCACAAAAATGACTTCAGCAACGAGTGCAAACAATGCGCGGAGGTGGGAACAAATTCGGGAAAGGATGGACTCGCATGCGAAATCAAGGGCGGCGAATCCGTCAATCCTTGCCCGGTCCTGTTCGGGTGCGTCGCGTGTGTCTACGATCTTGCGCGTCTGATTGATACGAGCCTCGGCGATCTCGACGGGCGTGAATACGAGGAACCGCTCGCAAGGGTAGTCCATCCGCAAAAGGACCTTCCCTTGACGGGAAAGAACTGGGATGCAGTCCAGAGCATGAACAATAACTTGCACTACACGTTGGAGGATATCGGCGTGAAGGCGGAGGTTTTTCTTGGTCCCTCTGATCACCCCGGTTACGTCGGTTATTCGGATCTCAACAAGAACCTCACCGCGGCGACGCACGCAATGGGACTTGGCCGGGCCAAGGAATACGAGGGGTCAATTTGCAATGAGCTCAGCTGGGATGGTGCAAAGTGGTTGCCCAACTCGGCCTCGGAGTTCTTTCCCGTCATGTGGGATGATCACAGTCACTATTGCGGACAACACGTGTGGGTAAGCGGTCGCGTTGCGTGGGATAATTCCCACGACTGTCGGCCGGAGATTCATCCGCTGTCGAGCATGATCGCACAGCAGGAGGTGATGGGCCTCAATAGCTACGAGTATCTCGCGGGCATGTTCATCGATGGGTCGCGTTGTGCCGAAGGTCCCGACAACGAGAATGCGGCCGGGTGGACGGAATGCCAAGGAGTTCATTGGGCGTACAACTACCGCTGCATGGCGCTATCCGCGGATAAGAAATCGCCGTGGTTCGATTACCGCGTCGTGAAAGAGGACTCAAACAACTACGACTACAAATTGGATCCCCAGTCGTGGTGGCATCGCCCGTATCAAGATGCTGTGTCCGCGCCGCCCTCGAAGTTTCTCTTCAATCCCTATTGGCTTGTGCCCCCATCGGCGCTTCCCGTGCCGGGATGTCTGCAAGAAAAAAAGGGAGGAACGTGCAACGTCGCAGAGCCCTACTGTTCGATTGAATCCGTGCTCGACCCGGCGCTCAACGTGACATTCATCAAGCAGTACCCTCCGGCTGAAAACGCAAACAAGTCTTTGCCTAGCGGCGTTTGCCCGAGCCTGCAGGTTGAGATGGATCTAAAGAAACCCGAGGGAGGTGCCTGGGTGGGCCGCATAAAGGCGGGATGGAAATATCCCAGTGCCGACCTCACGCTGACGTCATCGCTCGCGTCCCCTAAAGGAGGCGTCCTTTCGGTCGATCCGCCAAAATCGATCTCGCCCGAGAACAATTCAACCGCATGCGTCGTACCAAAAGGGACAAAAAAGGATCCCAAGTTGCGTCGGTGGTTCACTTGGCAAACGTCTACCACGCGCACGAACGACGTGGATGCGGCGGGCAAGCTGAGCTGGACGTGGGAAAAGCCCGATGGTGCGGCATGGCTCAATGCGATCCCCGACGCGAACAAATTCTCCACACTCATCAATGGGTTGTCCGTTCCCTATCCACGCCCGAACGCCGGATCGGCGAAGGTTTCGCTCTTCATCAACAATCAGATGGCGGCGTGGCGAAAAGCCAACCTTGATGGAGCGATTCGGCCGACGGTGCAGATCAAGGTCGAACCGAAGTCGTTGGTGTTCAATCAGGAGACAAAGCGTAAGGACTTCGTCGCCAACGTTTCTGCGCAGACCTCCAACTTCTGCGGGGATAACGGTGAGGCGACGACATTCACGTGGATGCAAGGAGACGAGCTGAAGACATTTGCGTACGGGGCAAAGGCCTACGCAAAACCGAACGCGCCAATCACGGTGGCCGCCAACTCGAAGGCCCTTCCGATTCAAGTGCTCGCCACCGACGAGTGGGATGTTGAATACGCCGCGGCTACGCACGTATTGCTTCCATCGCGGTTGATTGTGGACAGCACCGTGAGCTGTGCGGACGGTGACGCTGTCATCTCCGCGAATTACAATGCGCCTGCCGGGTTTGCAAACGCCTCCGACGTGCCGCCAACCCTGAAGGTTGGTCTTTGCAAGACCACGAAGGCGAGCGTGGTCGCCGAGGTCGACCCAGGCGACTTTGCAAAGTTCTATTCGAACCTGAAGAAGCCCAACATCTCGGTCCTCTGGACCGATCTCGAAGTCGCGACGGAAAGCACACAGTGGGAGTTCAAGCCAGCCTTGCAGCTGAGCAGCGTGGTCAAGTTTGCATTCCCGTCTGCGACCACGAGCGAGGGTCAGCTGACGGCAGTGTCCACCTCAGGCACGCCTTTTCACTTTCGTGCGAAGGCGCTGGTGAAAGACCTGGTGACTTTGGTCGAAACGACGGAGGTCGTGAACGGGTCGAACGACTTCACTACGCCCGCCCAAATGGCTTCAAACCTGGTCAAGTTGTGGCCGCTTTGGCGGCAGGGTTCGCCTGTGCCCGATCCCCATCCTTGCGGTGGTGAGTGCGATCCCAAGAAGCGCAAGCCGAACGCGGATCGATTTGCGGAGAATTTCTCACGTCTGCGATTCCAGCTCGAAATGACCAAAGGGAAACACAACGTGTCAGATCTTCGTCAGGCGCTCGAACGGTTTGTGGATCGAGCGTTTCGCCACGCCGCGACGAAGCGGGGAATTCCGTATGCATCCCGCGCGACGATGCGGCCGAAACGGCGGGATGACGAACGAAATCGCGGTGTGTTTGCGACGCGCGCGCGCGCGGCCTTGATGCGGAAGTTAGTCGCGGATGGGAGGAGCGGGCGATTCTGACACTGGCCGACAGAAGGCATCACCGCGACACCTCAAGCGTCGCCATCATCGCGCGCGCGTCCTTGCACTCCGTGCATTGACGAGCAATGTCCCGCGTGATGCGCTGGGCAGCAACGGAGGGGCAACATGGATCTACGGGGTTGGCTTTGTGGGAGGGTCAAGGCGCTCGGCGGCGTGTTGGTTTGCGGCGGATTGGTTGCGAACCCGCATTCGGCGCGTGCAACACCGCCGGATCCAAAAGCCAAGGCTATCCTCGACACCTTCGGGCCGGCGTTCGGCTTCGATTCCGTTGGGGGATACAAAGAGATCGGCATTGTCGTAGCCAACCTAGACAGTCCCCCCCCTTTCGATCTGTCGGCGCCGATGCAAGACGCCGCGAACTCGGGAATGCTGGTGAACGTCATCAATGTCGAGCGGGGTGACGGCATAAACTGCTCCGAAAATCCGGCGTTCACAGTTCAAGATTGCGATTGGCGAATCCGCGTGCGTCCGGCGCGTTGTACTTGGGGGGTGGACAAGAATGGGATGTTCCTTGGTCGAAATTGCTCCGACGAGCGGCGACGCTACGTCGACTACTTCTGGAACGGTCAACATCATTCCTGGCGCGCTGCATTGGGGATTCAGCTTGCGCATACGATGACGAAGGCCATCCACGAGCTTCCGGACGGGTGCACGAAGTCAGGTCCTGGATGTTGGGAACGAGGCAATGGTTGCAACATTCATGCGTTGCTTCCTGGGAGTCTTCAAACCGTGGAGGCTGACGGTTTGCGTAAGCGCCTCGTGGAACGCTATCAAGCAGCACTGGCTTACCCGGACCAGCTCCAGCAGTCGGCAAAGTCCAGGCGGAAGGCGGAGGAGCAAGCGCAGGGAAATCTATTGTTGATGATGATGGTGCCTCTACTACCTCCGCCTAATCCGACGCAGGTACTCGCAGAGGAGCTTAAGAGCGACCCAAAGTTCGAGAAGTACGTCAAGGAACTTTGGCGGGTCGCAATGACAGACTACAGCGAACGCAAGCACCCCGACGGAACCCCAGCGGACAACGCCTTTAGCTGTTTCAAATATCCCAAGTGGGGACAGGCGGGACCCTTTGTCGTGGAAGCGGAGGTGCAGCTCTCATCAAAACCC
>JAHFDX010000408.1:1374-4480 GCA_023248785.1 Myxococcales bacterium | reverse complement strand
ATGTGGCACCGACCGTGCTCGATTTGCTCGCTCAACGGGTACCTGCCGATATGGATGGCCACTCACTCGTGCCTTTGATGCGAGGTCAAACGCTGCCCGCAGCACTTGCATTCGCGGAATCGGAGCTTTGGTTCACCGAACACGTCATGCCAAAGGACTTTCGTCTTCCGTATCCAGGTGTTGCTGGGACCTTGTCGGTGAACGAAAACGACGAGATTTCACTTCGCGAAGAACTCCGTCCCCTCACGCTCGTGGCGCGGCACCGAATGGTGCGGGACGAAAGGTGGAAGCTTGTTTACATGCCCACCCGCCTGGGCGTTCGTTACGAGTTGTTTGACACGACGAACGACCCACTCGAGCTTCACGATGTTGCGGTGCAGAATCCGAGCGAGTTCGAACGTCTCAAGGCCCCGCTGTGGTCGTGGATGCTTGGCGATTCACGGATGGCCTTACGTGGTGGGTACCTCTTGCCACGTGATGAAGAGTGGCACGCGTCGAGTCGACAAGAGGAACGCATCGACGCAGGTAACGGCCGACGTATCGCTTGGCGAGCAACCGACCATCTCGGAGACGCGGCAATCGCGATGCCGCAGGTGCCGCATGAAATTGCCGAGTTTCGCGCGCACTGGCGCAAGTTGCGGTCACCATGGCACACCGGCGCACGCGCGGATCTCGTGTACGAAGTAGCGCTCCAAACGACTCACCTTCTATCGAAAAAGCAAGTGCGCGACGACATGCCCACGCGCCCTACAGGTGTCGAATCGCATCTTTGGGATCTCGAAGAGGGAACGTTTGAACAACGGCGCGCCATTGTCTCGTCGACTCCATCCGTCTTCCGAATGCGTGCTCAGGTGCCGCCGGGCGCAACGCTCGCCGTCGAACCTGCTGTGCTCCGGCCAAGTGGTCGTACGGTGATTTTTTCGATCGCGATCCGGGATGAGCGCGGAGGAGAACACGTAGTACAAAGGAGGCGCGTTGGGCCAAAGGCTGCCTCACGATGGCATCCGCTCGAGGTGAGTTTGGATCTCTTTGCCGATCGTGAAGTCGAGATTGTGTTGTCGTCCGAGCTCGACGAAGTGAAGGACGACGAGCGGCAAGAGCTCTCGCCCGACGAAGCAGCCGGCGGGGAGGCCCACGATAGAGACGGTAATCCCGTTGCGTTGTGGGGAGACCCTGTGATCCTCGCCGAGGGGGCAAGCACGAAATTCAACGTGCTTTGGTTCGTAGTAGATGCGCTGCGCTCTGATGTGATCGCAGCGCTTCATGATCCCGTGCGTGACGATACGATGTTGCGAACCGAAAGGCCACCGCTGGATGCGCATTTGCCCATGATTTCTGGGCTCACGCCGGCCATCGACAAATTAGTAACAGACGGAGTGTCATTTAACCGTGCTTATTCGGTGGCCACATGGACTCGCCCTGGCACCCTCGGCATGCTGACGGGAAAGCGTTCGAGCGAGCTCGACGTGTCCACGTTTTCTTGGTCGATTTCGTCAGCCGAAGCCTCGCGATTTTACCGCAGCGAGCCTTCGTTGTTGCCGGTGCTCTTCCACCAGCAGGGCCTTCGAACGGCTGCCTTCGTGAACAATTTTTTCATGATGGGCTACTCGCCGGTAGGGCTCGACTTCGGGTTCGATCGTCTTGACGACTTCCGATACGGAGCAAGTGACACCGAAGCCATCACGCGTGCGGCGACCGTGTATCTTGACCAAGTTCGAAGCGATCGCTTCTTTCTTTTCGTGAATTACAATTCGCCGCACGAGCCGTACACGCCTCCAGCGGAATGTTTGGCGCGCATTCCAAAACCGCCGCTTGGTCCAAAGACACCGGAGGTCCGCGCGTACATGGCGGAGGCGTGTAAAGACGATGCGGGCATCGCGCAAGTCTTGGCGAAGCTTGATTCGCTGGGTCTTCGCGAGCGTACCCTTGTGGTGTTGACCTCGGACCACGGAGAGACGCTCTCCGAGAAGCATTCGGGAAAAGGAATTGAGAACATCCCCATGCGTTTTCACCATGGCACGACGTATTTCGAAGAGACGTTGAAGGTGCCGGTGGTCCTGCGTCTGCCAGGTGTTCTTTCTGCGGGACAAAAGCTCGATGCGCGTATCCGAACGACCGATATAGCGCCCACTGTGGCTGAGCTCTTGGGCATCCGAAGTGCGGCGGGCTCGGGTCGCTCGCTCATGTCGATCGTGCGCGGGGAAGAAACGACGGATCGCACCGTCATCAGCGAGGGACGTGCTGTTCGATCGATTCTCGATGAACAGTGGCATCTCGCCGTGCGTGACGGCTCGGCCAAGCTCGCAAGCGGAGGCACCACGTTCGAATATCTCTGGGACCTCACGAAGGATCCAGGCGAAACGCACGATGTTGCGGCCTTTCACCCCGATGTGGTGGCACGGCTCAAACGTCAATTGGTTGCGGGTGAACGCACAATCAAGGAGCCGAACTGCAATGATCTCAAATACGCATTTCGGTTGGCAGGAGGCGGACAGACGCGTCGTTTTTCTGGATCCATCGACGGTGCGTTTCACGCGCGCGTAGAGACGCTTGGTGTTGCAAGCGAAGCGATCGTCCAGACCGACGATCACATCGACTTTGCCATCACGAGCCTGCCCGATCAGATCGTGGGTTTCGACGTGTGTGCACCCGACGTCGAGCTCCGTTGGTCGTTCTTTGAAAACGACCATGCGCTCACCGATCGCATTTTTGGCGGGCCTTTCGGTTTACCAGTGCGCGAAGCACGCTCGGGCGCGCTCTCGGTTGCTGCGAGGGATGAGCTTCGGTCCAGAGCTCTCGCCTTTCTCGATCCTTTTCATGATGCGGGCGTTTTTGTTGCTTTGCAGATGCGGAGACGGGACGTTGAACTTGAGTCCTCGCCACAAGGAACGCGTGAGGTCGCGCGCGCGCTTCAAGCCTCCGGGTACGTAAGACCTTTGCCACGAAAATAGCGATCATCGTTTTCGCGAGTCAAAGGAGCACATTTCTTGTGCCGCGGTGCGTCTTCTTGAGTAGGGTGCGCCGACCTGCCATGCGTCTGTCGAGCTTGCTGGCACCCGACATTAAGAAAATTCTTCGCGACGACCCAGATCAGTTGCGCGTTCTG
>JAHFDX010000408.1:0-1364 GCA_023248785.1 Myxococcales bacterium | reverse complement strand
TGCTCGACGAGATCCATCCCGAAGATCTCGCGGACATCGTGTCGGAGCTCGAGCCAGAGGAAGCGGCTTTACTCCTTGCGCGCGTACCCGCCGTCGATGCGGCGCCCATCTTCGAGCGTCTCGAGGAGCACGAGCAGGAGGAGATCGCGGCGGAGATGCCCCCCGCTTCCGTTGCGCAAATCGCGAGCGAAATGGAGGCCGACGACCGCGTCGACCTGTTGACCGCGTTACCGGAGAAGTTCGGCGAGCAAGTGCTCCGGCAGCTGGCACAGGTCGATCCGGAGGCTGCCGAGGAGGTTCGCGAACTCGAGCGATGGCCGGATAACTCCGCCGGTCGACTCATGAATCCGACCTACGTTGCCGTGAGCCCCGGCATGCGGGTTTTGGAGGCTCTTGCAGCCGTTCGGCGACATGCCGCCGAAAGTAGCGAGTTCGTCTACGTCGCCTATGCACTCGAAGGGGATCGTCTCGTCGGACTCATTTCTCTCCGCGATCTCATCGTGGCCGATCCGCGCGATCGGATCTCGCCCCACTTGAAGCGCAACATCATCAGCGTGCTTCCGACCGATGATCAAGAGGAAGTGGCGCGCAAGATGGCCAAGTACGATCTGAACGCGATGCCCGTCATGGATGAGAAGGGCCACATTCTTGGAATCATCACGATCGACGATGCCCTCGACGTCTTGACGGCCGAGCAGACCGAAGACGTGCAGCGGTTGGGTGGTATCGAACCTCTCGACATGCCGTACTTTCGGACGAGCTTTCTGGCGTTCATCCGCAAACGCGGCGTGTGGCTCGTCGCGCTTTTCTTGGGCGAGTTTTTCACGCAAACCGCCCTTCGTTATTACGACCCCGTGTTCGAAGCGGTGAAGGGAGCATCGTACTACGTCCCGCTGCTTATTTCCGCAGGCGGCAATTCGGGTTCACAGTCATCCACGCTTGTCATTCGTGGTCTCGCCGTGGGTGAGGTACGCCTTGTCGACTGGTGGCGAATTCTCGTTCGCGAAGTGGCCATGGGTGTCGTGCTGGGCTCTATCCTCGGCGCCATCGGTTTTGCGCGCGTGCTCATGTACCGCGATCAAAGCGTTGGGTTTGCGCTGACCATCGGAGTCACCCTTGTTGCTATCTGCGTCTTGGGGTGCACGCTTGGCGCCATGATTCCCATCCTGCTCAAGCGCATCGGACTCGATCCCGCGACGAGCTCGACGCCCTTCATTGCGAGCTTGGTCGACGTGCTCGGCATCATCGTGTTTGTGCACGTGGCGAAAGTGGTCCTCGCGAAGGTGATTGCGGCGGCTGAGCCACACGCCGTCTCCCTAGCATGGGGTTCTTGACCTCGTGCCTTGTATAATAGACGTGCGTCT
>JAHFDX010000407.1 GCA_023248785.1 Myxococcales bacterium | reverse complement strand
GAGTTTCACCCGGTAGGCGACACGACAGTCGGCGAATTTTTCGTCAAGAAAGTTTATGATGCGCTTCGAAAAAGTCCCGCGTGGGAGAAGACCCTCTTCCTTATTACCTTCGATGAGAACGGTGGCACCTACGATCACGTCGCGCCGTGGCCTGCCATCCCTCCGGGGCGCGGCAACGCCCCGAGTTCGCACAAGCACGCGGAGCGCGACCCCGACACCCACACCCAATTCGGGTTCAACTTCGACACGTACGGGATCCGCGTTCCGACAATATTGATTTCCCCCTTCGTGAAGCCGGGCACCATTTTCCGATCGCCTACGAAGGTGCCCTTCGATCATACGTCAGTCATTGCCACCATCCTAAAATGGCAAGGCATCAATCCAGCGAGTGCGGGCCTCGGCAACCGAGTCGCTTTTGCGCCAACATTCGACGGCGTGCTGCAAGCAAGTGAGCCACGCTCCTCCACAGACGTGGCGAAGGCGCTGCGCATAGATGAAATCCACACCGGAACCACGCACGACGTCATGCCGACAAAGGCCATCCGTTACGGTGAGCAAGTCCACTTACGATACGTCGGAAATAAATGGGGCGCGAATAGACCCGACGACACAAAAACGAGCGTCAATCCAACTTACTTCCTCGGTAAGCCCACGACGTGGGGCTCATGGTACTATCCTACGGTTGCCGCAACGGCGAGCGAGGCGATCCGCATTACGTTCGAGGCGAAAGGGTCCACCGGCAGTTTGTCCAATGGTGCCAAGGTCCGTCTCGCGATGGTTCCTAAAGACATGCCAGAACCAGCCGCGGACGTTGGCTACCTCCTAGCAGCGCCCGACCCCGTCGTTAAGAGCTACACAGGTCTGGTTACCACCACCGTATTGCCAACACTCAAACAGCTCGCACCTACAGCACTCTTCCTCAAGCGAGACGACGGCACGAACCAAACCGATTGGCGCGTTTGGCGTGTCAGCAGCCGCGTCGACGGCGAAGCAATCTACGAAGGCGACGAAGTGCTCGTGTTCAGCGAGCGATACGCGCCTGAGAAGATCGACATTCTCTTCGAGGGTATGAAGATGGTAGCCGATCCGTACCAACGACTCGCACTCGGACCCATCACTGCGAGCGGAAGTCGTTTCTTGCGAGTCATGCCCGCAGAATGGGACATCTGGCGGATTGAGCGGCAATAGTTTCGGAGATCGCTCTGTTGCATCGCGAGTTGCTTCTGACGAGGAATGGAAACGGCTTCGACCCCTGATGCCCGGTAACCGTCCGACCACGGACGCTCAGTCGTTTGCCGGTCGGACGATCGTTACCAGGCTGATACCTCGCGGGTTAATTGCGGACGCAAGCGGATGCGGTATACGAATTGCGCCGCTTGGCCTCCGTCGATAGGACACAACCTTGGCTGTACGATTTGTTCTGCTCACGAGCATGCTCGCCTTTGCAGCGTGCGATGGCGATTCTTCCTCCGTTCCCTCGCAAGAAGGCCGCGCGCCCGACGATGCGATGTTCGATGGTGGTCCGATACCCGATGCGGGCATACCGGTCGATTCGACCACCGGATTCAAACATCGTTGGTGCAAAGACAGCACCCTGTCGACGACTGCTCAACTCCGCGCCGTATGGAGCACGGGCCCCGGACAATGGATCGTTGCGGGTACGCAAGGAACGGTGCAGCGCCATAATGGAACGTCATGGCAGGCCATTCCGACGGGCGACCCGACTCAACTGAACGGCGTGTGGGCCTCGAACAGCAACGATGTGTACGTGGTCGGTGAGAGCACTGCGGTACGCCGCTTCGATGGCGCTGTATGGTCGAAGATTGCTGATGCGTCGAGGGTCAGTCGCCTCAACGCCATCTGGGGATCCGATGCGCAGCACATCTATACGATGGGAGATTCGGGGAACGGCACCTATGTCACCGTGTTCGAAGACGGCGCATGGCAAACCTCGGTCGTGAGCACCACGATGGCGTACAACGTCAAGAGCATCTGGAGTACGTCGTCCGCAAACCTTGTGATCGCCGGAAGCCTGTGGAACGAGAGGCAATCCATGTTGGGAATCTTGAGCTATCCGTGGCCCTTGGCGAAATTCCACAGCGTCGAGAGCGCGCCCGTTCTCTACGGAATTTGGGGCAGCGAGGTTCACTACGGAGGGAACGACGAGGCCGGTAGTCCCATTCTCGAAGAGGTGTTCGCCGTGGGGAGCAAGGGAACGATCGCTCACCGCGTGGGCAACTTTACCAATTGGTCAACGACCTTTACGTCGTCAAATCCGACATCGGTCACGTTGCGAGGGGTCTGGGGTACAGGCACGACCGATGTCGTCGCCGTCGGCGATCAGGGGACTATCCTCGCGTACGATGGTACGAGCTGGAACGCCGAACCCATCGGAACAAGTGTGAACTTGTACGCGGTGACAGGCAGTCGAACGGGCCAGGTGATGGCCGTCGGGGATGAGGGCACAATTCTCTGGCGCGTGAACGATGGCGCGGCGTGTCCATAGCAACCTGTTGCCAGTGGCGCCGCACATGCGAGCAATCCACACAGGCGTCGCCACATGAGCTCCCCTCCATTTCGAGACTACTTGGCAGGCGGTACCCGGGCGCGCGCGACTCACGTCGGCTCGTGAACCACCGCTTCGATTCGGTATCCATCGGGATCGCGCACGAAAGCCGCATAGTAGCCGGGACCGTACGCGGGGCGAAGGCCCGGAAGCCCGTCATCCACCGCTCCGATTCGGATCGCGACCGCATGAAACGAATCCACCGCAGCCCGATTCGGCGCTGTGAACGCAACGTGAGATCCCAACCCCGGCGCTTGCGCGTCGCTGCCTGCGGCGAGGATCGCGAACTGCTCGTCCTTCGCCCCTGCGGTTCCATAACCGACGCCTCGGTCCGTAGAAAAGAGGCGGACGAACCCGAGCGGTTCGAGGATCGCGTCGTAAAAGAGACCTGCGCGGGCGAGGCTGGAAACGCCCAGGGAGATGTGATCGATCATCGCGACACGCATTTTTAGCGCAACGGCGCAGACTCAACCAATTGAAAATCCTCCTGCGGTCAATGAGACCGCCTTCGGCTGGCTCCTGTCCACGTGGCGCTGAAACTCGCGCAGTCGCTCGGCGTAGGCCAAACGGACGACATCACGAGTTCAAGAGTCCGTAGTAATCCAGGCCCATGAAGACCTCACCTCTCCTCGCCACCTTCTTGCTCGTTGCCGGCTGCTCCCAGGGCATGAGCGATCCCGAGCCAGATCCATCGGATCCACCTGTTGTCCAAACTGGAAACGTGGCCCCGGTCGCGAGCTCAAAGAAGGCGATGTACACGGGACATGCCCGCTACGGAACGGGACCTGACTTCGATCCCAAAGAGAGTTCCGCCGGCAACTGACGCTACGCCTACGCGTGCTGATAGTCCATGCGCGCCCGGACGCGAAGGTCACATGCGCGCGAAGTGCTCGTCGAGTTTTGTAAATGAACCTGACCAGCCGAGTGTCATGCCAGGACGACCGGCAACAAAGGTTGCGAGCTCTTCTGCCGTTGCATCGGAAGTGGGCTCGCACGTGACGGTGACTCGAGTTTCGTCGTCACCTTCGGCTGCAAACTCGACCACAGTCTTCATCATGTTCGGCCACGTTGGGGCAAGCGGGTGCCGGCTAGGGCCCTCGTTCGCATCGGCAAAGCGTTGCGTATACACAACGCGGTGAGGCTTTTTGATCTCGAGGTACTGTGCAACTGCGTACATCGTCACGCCGTGACCATTGGTCATGCACGAAAAGGTGCTGCCACCTTCGCGAAGGTCTGATCGCAAGTACTCCATCGTAAAGCCCGCGGGCGGCAGCCACTGGCACAGGTGTTTTGGTTCGCTCCACACGGCGAACACCGTTTCGAGCGGCGCTGCGAACGTGCGATTGATGACGAAACGCTCTTTGCCAAGGTGCTTCTTGTCGAGGTATTCGGCCAGTCGATCCCACGTTGAGTTGCCGCCGGCCTTCGCGATGAACTGTCGGGTTTTTTCGGCTTCTTCGGGATTCGGGAGCACCATGCTCATGTTCATGGTGGTCTTGCCCTCGTGCTCTTCGAAGGTCACGGTGACGCGAAACAACGGTGGTTGATCGCGGTGCCCACCGTGGTCGTAAACAAGCATGGCGTAAGGTTCGACCTCGAGAAACACGGTCGTGTTCTCGTAATTCGTGCCGTCGGGCCCGTGCATGGTGTAGGCCCACGTGCCGCCCGTGCGAACATCTTTCGAGTGCGTTGTGAGAGTGAACCCGCGTGGTCCCCACCATTCGGCCACCTGTTCGGGAATCACCCACGCGTCCCATACGCGCTTGACCGACGCGTTGTACACACGGGTGATAGTGATCGCATTCGCATTACGTTTTTCGGGCATGACGCTTTCTTTCCGCTTTGGCTTTGGTGGATTTTCGGACTTTTGGTGATGCCTTCTTCTTGTCTCGCGCGAGATATCCTCCCAAGCGA
>JAHFDX010000406.1:1199-4482 GCA_023248785.1 Myxococcales bacterium | reverse complement strand
TTCGTCGATCGGGAACCACTTGAAGTTCCGGGGCACCAATTTGGTAATCGGTATTAACGTCGGTCACAGCACCCGAAGTTTCAAGCTCGGCCTTCACTTTCGTCGAACTCGCAACAAGCTCGTCCCAGTTCGAACCACGGACGGTAAAGTCCACTGGATATCCTTTTTGAACTCCAAACCCCTGTTGCGACGGATCCTGAATCGACGCCTTGAGTCCTGCGATGTTCGAGAGCTCCTTTCGGAGTGAAACCGAGAGTTGTTGTGCGGTCATCGATCGCTTCGACGGCGGAACGAGCGTCAACGTAATTTGCCCGGATGAACCCGAGAGCGTGGTGAGCATTCGCGCAATCTCCGAATGCGACGCAAGGCGGCGCTCGGCACGTTCAAGCAAGGGCGCGGCAGCGGCAGGAGTCATGCCGCTTGCAGTTTGGAGGCGCACGTTTAGACGACTTTGATCCTGCGAAGGAACGAACTCGGTGGGGATCCACGTAGTGAGTGCGCCCGTCACTCCAAGCATCGTCACAGACAATGCGAGCACCATCAGCGGTCGCTTGAGCCCGAACGCAAGCACGCGCGCGTACACGCGTTCGAGCCACGCAAACGCGGCGTCCGCGGCGCGCCCGACGCGACTTCGGTTCTCACGCGAGACACTTAACATTTGCGCGCAGCGTGCGGGTGCCAGCGTGATGGCCTCGAGGTACGAGAGCATCACCGCGATGGAAAGAGTCACCCCGAACTGAAGGAAGAATTTCCCGATGACTCCCTTCATGAAAACAACGGGCAGGAAGATAGCAATCACTGCGAGCGTTGCTGCAAGAGCGGCAAATGAGATCTCGCGCGTGCCATCGCCTGACGCTTGAACTCTTGTTTTGCCCATTTCTGCGTGACGGAAAATGTTCTCCATCACCATGACGGCGTCGTCGACCACAAGCCCAACAGCCAATGACAAGCCAAGAAGTGTGAATGTGTTGAGCGTGAAGCCCAGGAAGTAAATGACCGCCACGGTGCCGAGCAACGACATCGGAATGGCCAGCACAACGTTCAACGTGCTCGAAAGCGACCCAAGGAAGAGCCAACATACGAACGCTGTAAGAAGAACTGCCATGACGAGTTCGAGTTCGAGCTCGTGTACGGACTCTTCAATGAACGTGCTTGAGTCGAAAAGTACGTCGACCTTCAAGCCAGCGGGCAGATCGCGTTGAATCGCAGACACCTTCTCGCGAATCGCGCTCGCCACAGCAACCGCATTGGTTCCGCGCTGCTTGAGAATATTGATGGCTTGAACAGGCACGCCGTCGAGACGCGCGACAGAAGTGTTGTCCTCGAAGCCATCTTCAACAAGCGCGACGTCTTCTAGGTATACAGGCGCGGGCTTGGCACGTTTTACGACGAGTTTCCTGAAGCTCGCCAGATCGAGCGCCTCGCCAAGTAGACGAACATCGAGCTGTCGTTCACCCGCTGTAAGTTGTCCACCGGGCACGTCAATGTGTTCGCGACGGATGGCGTCGATGACATCGTTCGCGACGACGCTCTTTTCCGCCAAACGGCTTGCATCGAGCCACACGCGAACATTTCGGTTGAGGTATCCGCTCAGGGTGATCTGTCCAACGCCTGCCACCGTCTGAAGCTGCTCTTGCACGCGGTATCGAGCGACATCGGCCAACACTTGCGGCGAAAACGGGCCCGACACGCCAATTGTAATGATCGGGGCATCATCTGGATTCGACTTCGATACGGTTGCCGCCGGCACGTCCTTCGGAAGCTGTCGTTGTGCTTGCGCGACGCGCGCCTGAATATCCTGAAGTGCGAGGTCGACATCGCGTGACATGTCAAACGTTGCAGTGATGCGCGCGTTGCCCGGGCGCGCTTGGGAACTGATTTGCTTGATTCCCTCCACCTGCGAAATGGCTTGTTCGAGTGGCTCCACAATCTCGCGTTCGACCGCCGGTGGCGACGCTCCGGCCCACGACATCGACACCGTGATGTTTGGATAGTCGACATCAGGGTACTGGCTGATGCCAACTCGACTTCCCGCCACAAGACCAAACAACATGGTGCACGCCATCAGCATCCAGGCAAAGACCGGGTTCCTGATGGAGACGTCGGTGATGTTCATGGAGGCACTTCCCCGCCCCCATCGCCTCGCCGTTTTCGCTTCGGTTGCATTTCGCCGCCATCGCTCAATTCAACCGCAGCGTGGCTCGGTTCGGGTGCGGAGGCGTCAAGCGACGTGATCTTGTTTGCATTCACACGCACACCCTGCGTGAGCGCATCAAGTCCGCGCACGACGATCGACTCGCCGGCGGATAGCCCGTTGCGAACCTCGACCCATCCGTCCTTCGTGCTCATGCCGATGGCAAGCGCACGCTCGGCGACGGTGTCGCCTTCGACAATGTATGCAACGTATCCACGATCGGTTGCGCGAATGGCAGAGCGCGGAATCAAGGGCGCATCGCGCGTTGCACCCACGTTAACCGATACGTCGCAAAACGAACCGGGTCGTAACCAATATCGATGCGCCTCCTCTACAATCTGAGCGGTTACTCCGACCATGTGGGTTGCTGCATCGGCGGCGCCTGCAACTAGAGTGATCTTGGCATTGAACGTCCGTTGCGTTTCGCGAAGCGTGAACGCGGCGACCATGTCTGGCTTCAAGCGAGGCGCCTCTTGCGGCTCCACTTGAAAACGCAGCAGCATCGGGTTTTGGCGCAACAGAGTCGCCATCACGTAGCCCGCTTGCACATACTGCCCCGTCTCAACGGTGCGCGTTTGAATTACGCCATCCATGGGCGCGCGCACGGCCGAGTCACGCAAATTGAGCTGCGCGACCTTCAAATTCTCGGAAGAAACAGCCGTGTCCGCTTTGGCGGTGAGGCTCTTCGTTCGATAGCTCGCGAGTTCCTCGCCCGGAATAAGGCCCGGGTATTTTTCGCTCGCGCCCTCGCGCCTCTGCACCATCGCGTCAACGTCTGTCTGCGTGGCTTGAGACTTATCGAGCGCAGCCTTTGCACTATTCACCGCCAGTTGGTAGCGAACAGAATCAATGTTCACCAACACGGCCCCTTTCTTGACATCTTGCCCTTCGGAAAACGCAATGCGGTCCACTACGCCCACGACGCGCGCTGTGACTTGAACACGTTCGAAGGCCTCAATCGTGCCGGGAGCATTAACGATGTAGTCGACTTTTTTAGCCTCCACCGTCATCACATCCACAGCAAACGCTATGCCGACGCGACCTCCCTTCCCGCCGAATTGACGGCGAGAATCGGAAGATGCCGAGTCC